>DASTAO010000408.1:0-8919 GCA_035712525.1 Kapaibacterium sp. (SeqCode) | reverse complement strand
ACCGCGGAGCTTATAGTATGATAAGTAATTTTACCGGTGCGGTGAAATTATCTCCGGCATCATCTTCATCAAAGATGGTGCATCTTAGTGCAAATCCCACTGCCGGTATTACTGAGTTCAGTTATGACCTGGATGCAAATAGCTATGTTTCGTTAAGTGTTGTCGATGCGCTTGGCAGACAGGTTGCAGTCCTCACGAGTAACGAATTACAATACGGCATCCACCAAATTTCCTGGAATACCGAAAATATTCTTTCCGGGGAATATTATTATCAATTTATGATGAAGCCTACGGGTGGAAAAGAGCTACTGGAAACAGGAAAGATAATCGTAGTAAAATAATTACATCATCTCCTCGTCGCAGCGCCGCCGATCGGGAATTCGAATACTACTTTGTAGCCAGTCGTCAACGATTTGCCGATGTCATGGAGTATCTGCCGAAGGGCTTTTAGATTTGAAGCAGGGAAGAATCGGCCGTTGGTGTGGTTGAGCAGCCAGTATAATCTGTCGTCAGGTTCGGTGCGGTAGTTAATGACATAGATAGGAATCTGCATCGCAATTGCCATTTTTTGTAGTAGCGTCACCGAGATCGCGCTGCAATTATCGTCGCCATCGCTGACAACGATTAGAATATCTTTTCGAAGGGAATCGCCGTGCTGGCGTCGCCCCGCAATATGATCGAAGGATTTCCACATCGCATCGAAGAGTGGTGTGAATTCGGTTCGGATCGAATCGTACGAATGCCAAAAGGCTTTGGTGACTTCAATATCAGTTGTTGGAGTGATCGAAGCAAGAAATAATTGAGGCCGCGAGGCACCGTCATAGCTGGGTTTTCGCTCGATGTTATCAAAGGTCATCGCACTCGTTTGTACTCCCGCTCCCATCGAATCGAGAAAGGCATCGAGATACAGCGTCAGTGAATCATAAGAGTGAAACATCGATGCTGAATTGTCGAGTAGAAAATTGACACAAAGCTCTTTGGATTCGAGATGTGTCGTTCGATCGAATTTAAGAATGCTCGCAGTATCGGCACCTTGCGAAATAATGAGATCGGCTGAATCTACTCTTGCTGTCACAGCTCCTTTATCATTCCAAGCTCTGAGATACAGTGTATCATTATCAAATCTCGGAATAAGCCGTATCGATGCATTAGATTTCAGTGTAACCGATGGCTCAAGCACAGGTTGTGCAATGACAGAAGTGCTGAACAGTAATAGTATAAGCGGAAGGAATTTCATTTATTTATTGAGCCAACCCATCGGGTTCTGTTTCGATCTTCCTTTCCAGACCTCAAAATGCAGAATGGCCCCAAGCTCGCTACTGGTGCCGCTCTTGCCGATCGTCGAGCCTTTTGAAACGGCTGAACCTGACGAGACCGAGATGCTTTCAAGCCCGGCATACACCGTAAGCACTCCGCCACTATGGCGGACGATAACAAGCGAGCCATAACTCGGCAATGAACTGACGAGCGCCACTGTCCCTTTCTCGGCAGCATGAACCGCCGAGCCTTCGGCAGTACCGATGTCGATGCCGAGATTCATCGTCACCGTTCCAAGCTCTTTGTTGCGTTGCTCGCCATATCCCTGAACGATGCGATGCGATGAGCAGGGCCAGCCAAGCGAATGCGGTCCGGCGAGCGATTTCTTTTCTTCGGTATCGGCTGCTTCCTGATGGCGTTCTTGCACCGTTAGTTTTTTACCTGCTTTGACTTTACTCTTACGAGCAAGTTCACGCTTTCGAAGCGCTTCTTTCTTGCGCTTGATCTCGGCCTCTTCTTTTGCAGCAAGGTTGACGATGATGGCTTCGAGCCGCTTTGCACTTTGTTTGCGGCGCTCGAGCTCTTTTTGTAGAGAAGCTTTTTTCTGTTGGATAGTCTGCAGCTCTTTTGCTTTCTTCGCGCGCTCGGCCTCGACGCTATGCTGTTCCTCGGTTGTCTGGCTGATTGCACCAAGCTGCTCATTGAGCATCGAAGCAACTTCTTCGCGGTTTTCAGTGAGCGAGGTCTTGGTCGAATCAAGCGTCTGCTTATTTCGGTGTAATGCCGTGGCAGCGATCGAAGAGTAATACGTATTCCGTCGACGGGCTGCTTCTTCAGCAGGATCGTCAAAGCCAGAGCCAGTGGTTACCGACGCCCGATACAATCCGGAGACGTATCGGCGGCTCGCATCGTCGGCATAATTTCGTTTGAGGGTATCGATCGTCGAAGCAGTAGTCTTGATGGAGGTATCGAGTTCTTTTTCCTCTGATTGCAGTTCGGTTGCTTCGGCTTTTAATGCTACGAGTTTAGCTTTCAGCTTTTTCGTTCTTGCGTCACGCTCAGCTAATTGCTTCTTGGTAAGTTTCTCACGACGGGTATGCTCGTTAAGTTGTCGTTCTGTTTCGGCAATCTCTTTCTTTAATTTGGCTAATTGAGCCTCTTTAGAAAGCCGCTCTTTATGAGTTGCCGTGGAAGGATGGACCGTTCGTTTTGGAGGATGCCTACGCGCATCGGCTCCGGTTGTAATAACGGCCAATAAGAAGAGTACTAACCATACCGAAGCGGGTCGCGGCATTCTTATTTTACACAACGGCTTACGAAAAACTAATGTTAACTTTTTTTTGTAACCTTTTATGGTGCTAAGTGTCTTTTATTATTAGGAACATCACGAATACTATTGAAAAATTTCGTTCGAAATAGTCTGATCCGGCAATGTACTCCACAGGGTCTTTTTTTCCTCTTCCTTATTGGGGTCGGTACGCTTTTTACCTCTCAAGCCCTTGCACAATGGAAACAGATCCTTTCCGCTGGTACGATCAATTTCTTTAATCAGGGGACCGGAAATGCAATGGAGTATAAAGCCGGTAAACTATGGGTCGGATTATCAAAAGATTTGTGGATGAGTCCGGATGATGGCGCAACCTGGAGCCAATCTCCACTTGCATTGGGGTTAGGGGAGATCATCACTCATGTCTGTTTTTTTGACGGTCAAAACGGATTAGTAGCAGCCTTTGACCGGAATCTATACGCCACGAACGATGGGGGACTGAGTTGGCATATTATTCTCAGTAAAGGGGGGCGCCATTGCTTTACTGCCGCCTTTGCCGGTTCAACACAACGGATCGTAGCCGGCTTCGTTACCTTTAATCCATCGCCCTCAGTTGATAATTCGGTTATTTCTGTTTCGAACGATGGCGGACTGACCTGGAATGATGTTCAATCTATCAGTGGAGATTTGATCGATCTCGAAGTGTCATCACGAGGTGAGGTTGGTGGATTATTACAAAATACTGTTAATGGTGCGCAATTCTTATATTCTGCTGACGCAGGAACAACGTGGATTCCCACGGCCGGGCGTATCGATTCCGATTCCTATTCGTTCCGATTCGATGCTTGCGAAGCTGGGCGTGTCTTCGTTATTAATGAACAACTCTTACAGCCGACAAATGCTCAGACAAATCTATTTTATTCTTCCGATCTGGGTAGTAGCTGGAAGTCAACCGTGTTGCAGAATACCGGGCAGCGATATGCCTGCGGGTCGATCATCGTCCCCGATCACTTGCTGATCTATCTGCAAACATTTTCTAAGGGCATAATACGCTCGAGCGATGGCGGACTGAGTTGGAAGTCGATCGGTGGCCCATTTGGGTTAACGGATTCCCGCGTTCTGGTTGCCAAAGATAATAACACTCTCTTTGCTGCAGCAGATGATGGCAGCATCTGGATGACGAGCAACAGCGGCGGAGACCCAGTACCTCCAACGACCAATGGTGGTGGTCAAAGTGCTCTTGCAATTTCCGATAGCGTATTGTTTTTGCAAGATAGTATCTTACCGTGTGCGGCGATCTCCGATTCGAACAGGCAGACGCTTCATTTGCGGGTACTTGGCTGCAATCTTCCTGTAATTACTTCAATACAAATCACCGGTATTAATGCAAGCGATTATAGCATCGAAACACCATTCCCGAATCCGTTAACCGGTGATGATTCTGCCGTTATCGTTTTTAAACCGAATGCGATCGGCTCTACCGATGCAACGTATACTATCACCCTTGCCGATGGCAGAACAATAACGATAAAGCTTAACGGTGTTGGGAAACCTCGGAAGCCATTGACATTGACGTCATCAACATCGGTATTGATCGATACACTTGGTGAAGAGATCACTATTCCGGTCTCGGTGCTTGGCCTCGATAAACCGACAGCAGTGTCGTTAACGGTGTTTTATGATCCTTTGAATCTGGAGTATAAAGGAGCAACCTCACTTAGCGGCATGCCATTGGATATTCCTGGCGGTGCAAGCCCGGGAGTTTCAAGAGTACTCATACCTGCATCAGAAATAAATCTTACCGGTAATTCTGCCATTACAAAATTCCGCGTTTTTGCCGATAGTCAGCAGGTCTCGACTGTACGCTTTGAGTTGCTTACTGTCGTCGATTCGACGGTATCGTGTGCGTATACGACTGATACCAAGTCGCTAACATCCGTCATCGTGCCTTCAGGTTGTGGCATATCAACGATTTCTTATTTCATGCATCATAATAAAATACCTGGGTTTACCATTACGCCAAACCCTAACTCAGGTACCGTTACTCTTACCGCAAGCCTGCCCGTTGGAGCATCGACTATCGATATTCTCGATGAACTCGGCAACATCCGTCAGTCACTCGAACGTGATCTGAAAACGAGTACCACATTTGATATCTCTTCACTACCATCGGGATTGTATTTCATCAGGGTCAACGCAAGCGGCCTCGTAACATCGCTCCCCGTAATTCTCCAAAAATAAAGCTTCAAAATTAGGTATAAAAAAACGCAGACACTTGTGGTGATCTGCGTTTCGTATGATGCTATTATGTATTAATCCAATAGCACTTACCCAAACAATTTTATTGTGCCAACACGAGCTTTTCAGTACGCGTTAAGACGCGGCCGCTTTCATTAGCCGATGCTTTGATAACATATTCGCCGGCAGCAATGGAATCGGTTTCGGGGCTGAGCGTCCAGCTCTGAACTTCCTTGCGTTCAGCAACCAGTTTGCCATCGGCAGTAAAGATCTGAATATTGCCTTTGAATCCGTTGCCGAGTTGAATCGTGATCTTATTATTAGCCGGATTCGGAATGATCTGCAGCGGAAGTTGAGCACGGTTCATGCCATTGCGAATATTATCGGCCGTGACGCGCATTGCCTGTATCGGATAGATGAACGTGGTACCGCTTTCGGTCTCGACTTTCAAGCGATCGGATTTCATACCGGTGTTACCGGCACTATACGCAAATCGAACGGTGATCTTCTCGCCCGGTGCAAGGGTTATCGGAAGATCGGCACCGCCGAGGCTTGTTACTTCGATGCCGGCATCACCGGAAAGCATGGAGGCATCGGTAATGGTTACCGGGTTAGCGAAAGTATTCTTAAAGGTAAACTCGCGGAAAAATTGGTACTCGCTGCTCGTCATGCCAAGGATACGGCTGGTATCGTTGAGCGGGATGATGTCAGTGCTCGAAGCAATGATTTTCGAAGAAACCGAAGCGCCAGCATGCAAGCGAACTTCACCTAATTCGGCACGAATCTGAGGTTCGTGTTTTACCATTAAATAGCCAACGACATCCTCGTTCGGTTTGGTGATCGTAACCGAAACACTGCCGATCTGTTTTTCTTCGTTCGGAGAAAGTTTGATCGGAAAGGTAAATGCAGGAGTAAACGTAAAGCGATCACCACCGACGGTTATGGAAGCACCATTAACAGTAAGTGGACCTGAAGTAACGTTACGGGCTATAACCGGTGCAGTAGATGGTTGCCCGACGGTTAAATTCTGAAATTCGATCTGAGCGTTCGGAGCCAGGACATTTGCCGATTGCTGGGCAAACGAGCTAACCTCGCTTACGAATAGTGTACTTAGTACGCAGACCCAGGTACAGACCCGAGCAATTGCGGTTATATTAGTTACCATACGGCATTTAGGGGGCTAAATATCCCGTGGCACCCCAGTTAAAATGTTCGATCGACTCTTATCCCGTGACGGCTTTTCGTCGATTGAATTGAAAGTAATACTTCCAATCCGCGCTGGGTCGCGAGTTGAAGGCAGTAATGTTTTTGTGAAGTATTAGAATTGATTCTTGTATCCCGTGATTCGATTCTAAAAACACTTCGTGACATCGCATATAACGCAGTTCGTTCCTGTAGGTTCCCACAAAATAATAAAATTATTATTATTTTCCAATCAGTTGCTAACATTATGGCTAACAACGTCTTAAGAATAGTGTGGATATCCACTCAGGACTTCTTCTTTGGCGCGGCTGGGACCTTTTTACCTTTTTCTCTGGCTTCGGAAAGCCCGATGGCGATCGCCTGTTTACGAGAAGTTACCTTCTTGCCGCTTCGGCCGCTTTTAAGCGTCCCGGCTTTCTCTTTGTGGACGGCTCGCTCGACGTCTTTACTGGCTGATTTGCTATATTTGCGTGGCATGGTCGGATAAGTATAATTGTAAGTCGTTACTTCCTATTAATAGTCTTGCTTGAATTTCGGGTCGAGGTTCTCCCTTTTTCATCCTGGTGAATTCGGTTCGGATTCTTCGGTTCGATCCGGGTGGTTGATCCGGGCGTATCGGTTCTTGGAATAATAAACGTTGCTCCAGGAGCTTCTCGTTTTTGAATGATCATTGCTGTCGCTCGTGTATAGATGAGTATCGGCTGTGGGCACTACCGAGAAACTACGAGCAGAGGATATGGATGGATTTAAAAACCTAAGCCGGCTTTCGCCGGCTCAGGAAACTGCTTCGTCAAAAAAGTCGAAGCTGCTATGTTTTGTTTTTTCCCTTTTTGGGGACCAATATTTTTTTGGACTTTAAGACCTGTCAGGGAAGAACGGGGAAGCAGCGGTCTGTCTAAAAAACTTCCATCAATTGTATAAACCTTTTTCGAGGCTAAAAGTTACAATTTTTTTTTGAAAGTATAGTGCTTATTTTGATGCCTTGTCCAATAATTGGTAAGCCTCAATGAGTTTAATGAACTCTGCACGGTAGCCTTCGTTGTCGACTCCCTTTGCCGAACGGGCTAACGCAAGAGCATCCTTTGCACTTGAAGTGCCTTTGAATTTGCTATCGCGCAGCAGCATTCCGAACTCTGCGACCGACGCTGCCCATTCGAGATTGCCGGCAAGTTGTAAGTGCGGCTGATCTATACTCGGTCCGGCAGCAAGCAGCGGATGTTCGATGAGCAAGCTCGTTGAATCAGCCGGTCGTTTATAGCGAAACTTCACCATCATCATTTCTCTGCCGCCGAAATTTAATATTGGCGATGGTGTATTGCGCTGGTAGCGAAGTGAATCGACAGAGTGCAATTCGCCATTATCGGCAGCACCAACCGGAATGATCTCATAGAGTGCGGTGACTGTATGGCCTGAGCCAAGTTCACCGGCATCCTTCTTATCGTTATTGAAATCTTCTTTTGCCATCACCCGATTTTCGTAACCGATCAACCGATATCCCTTTATATAAGCCGGATTGAATTCGATCTGGAGCTTCACATCTTTTGCAATGGCATTGAGTGTACCACCGAGTTGGGTGACGAATACCTTTTTTGCTTCGAGTATATTATCGATGTAATAATAGTTGCCATTACCTTTATCGGCAAGTTGCTCGAGGCGAGCATCTTTATAGTTGTCTTCGCCGACACCGATCGTTGTCAGGTAAATACCGGAAGCACGTTGCTCTTCAATGAATCGCAGCAATTCGCCCGTATTAGAAATGCCGATATTGAAATCGCCATCAGTGGCGAGAATGACTCGGTTGTTGAATTCTTTATTGAAGTTCTCTTTTGCGGTTGCATAAGCGAGTTTTAAACCCGCACCACCGGCAGTGGAACCACCTGCTTCCAATCTATCAAGCGCCTCGAGAATAGCAGTTTTATTCTTTCCCGTTGTCGGTGATAATACTAATCCTGCATTGCCAGCATAGACAACTATCGATACTCGATCCTCATCACGGAGCTCGTTGACTAAGAGTTTAAAAGCTCTCTTCAATAATGGTAATCTATTCTCCGGACTCATCGAACCGGACACATCGAGTAGGAAAGTGAGGTTAGCCGGTGGAGCATCGGCTTTCGGAATTTCTTTTCCTTGTAAGCCGATGAGGGCGAGTTGATGGTTCTTATTCCACGGACATGCGCCTAACTCTGTGGTGATCGAGAACGGATCGTTGTTCTTCGGTTGCGGATAATCATATTTAAAATAGTTGATCATCTCTTCGATACGAACAGCATCAGGCGGTGGCATCTGTCCGCTTTGAATGAAATGACGCACGTTGCTATAAGCACCACCATCGACATCAATAGAGAATGTAGAAAGTGGCTCCTGCTTTACATCTTTATAATCGTTATCGACGATCTGAGAATATTCGGCGGTGTTGAAGTCGCGTGGCATTGGGGGAGGTGGGGCATAGTAATCACCGCCGAATGCAGCCATTGATTTTTTTGGAAGTATTCCTCCCATTGTATAGCCTTGGCTTGGTGCAGTGCCACCAGTGATAACCTCAGCATTGCTTGTTCCCTTTGATCCATGGATAGACATTCCGCCGGAATTCCTATCCGATGTTACTCCAGTTGAGAGCCGACCTTGAATTACGATGCTATCGGCAGCTGCATTGCTCAGATGAAACGTAAGTTCGGTTGTTACTCCAGACTGTATGGTTACGTTCGTTTGAGTTTCAGGTCTATAACCCGCGTAACTGGCAATTATCGTATAGCTACCAGGCTGAACATTAATTATGACGCCAATGCCATCCGATTTTGTAAATGCTCCTTGCTTCGTTTCCTGGATTTTTATCGTCGCTCGTTCGAGGGGATTATTAGTCTTTGCATCGGTCACCTTTACCCGAAGCTTACCAGGCTCGGCCACCGGTTTTGAAAAAGCGATCGCGATACCGAGGATTAATACCGAGGCGCCTA
>DASTAO010000407.1:0-4404 GCA_035712525.1 Kapaibacterium sp. (SeqCode) | reverse complement strand
TCGCCACGTTTTAGATTCAAAGCTTGCGTCATATACGCAACTGTATATGGCTGAGAGATTGTCTGCCCTGAACCAATTGGTAATGCTGAGTCCTCATAAGACCTCGAAGAAAAATGGCCATCGAGAAATTCTTCGCGAGGTAATTCTCCCATTACTCTAAGAACAGCTTCATCAACTATCCCATTTGCTCGCAGAAAAGCGATCATCTGCCGACGTTCAGTAGAAAAATGGCTAGCAGTTGATTGCAAACCCGGTCCACGGTTATTCAAAACTTTATTCAACATTTTCTTATCTTACCTATCCATTCCCTCGCGAGATTCATACGCATAATCTTTTGCCGAACCAGCAAGCGAAACCGTTGTCTCGGGTTTTGTTTGTATTGGGCCAGCGATCGCCTCGGTGATCTTTTCTCTCAACTCGTTTGGGGTAAGATTTAAAGACAATCTACCATTCTTAGCAAAAGCAAATTCACCGGTCTCTTCACTTAAGACGATGGCAATAACATCAGCCTGTTCCGAAATTCCCAATCCGGCACGATGACGAGTCCCAAGCATTTTTTCGCCCAGAGATTCAACTTGTGATAATGGTAGCGTACAACGAGCAGCCTCAACGTACCGATCTTTTATAACAACCGCCCCGTCATGCAGCGGACTTCTCTTGTTAAAAATACTTACAAGTAATTCCTTTGAAAGCTGAGCGTGAAGCGGCAAGCCGGTATCGACAAACAGTTTAATATCGGTTGCGCGAATAATAACGATTAGTGCTCCTTCATGCCGCATTCGTAATTCTTCAAAAGCCCTTACGATAATATCTGCATATTCGGAGACATCCGTTCGAATAAAAAACTTGAATATCGGATTTCGTCCAAGGAATAATAGCAACCGACGAAGCTCTGGCTGGAATAAGACGATCAAGGCAATAACCCAAATATCGGTGAGTGTCTTTAATATCCATGATAAGGCTTTCATATCTGCTGCTCTGGCAGCGATCGAGCCAATAATGACAAATACCAACCCAAGAAATACCTGTGCTGCGATCGTGCCACGCATGGCAACATACAACCGGTAAAATAAGAACGAGACGAGTAGCACATCGAGGATATCGATCCAGGTTATTGTCAGAAACCCAATGGAAAATAGATCCACGATACGTTCGAAAGAAAAATTACGAAGTTACCTTATCGTCAGTGCCATAATGATCCTCATAGGCCTGAATGATCTCCCGCACGAGCCTATGGCGCAACACATCGCCCTTATCGAAATAAACCATGTCAATGCCCTCGATCCCTTTAAGAATCTTTTGAATCTCTACAAGGCCCGAATGGGATCTCGACGGAAGATCGATCTGAGAAATATCGCCAGTAAGAACTGCCTTCGAGCCTACACCGATGCGAGTCAGAAACATTTTCATCTGCATCGTCGTCGCATTCTGTGCTTCATCGAGAATGACAAATGCATTATTCAATGTTCTGCCTCTCATATAGGCAAGCGGCACAACTTCTACAATAGTTCGCTCCACATAATTCTTCAGCTTATCGGCTGTCATCATCTCTTCAGCTGCATCATATAACGGACGAAGATAGGGATCGACCTTTTGCGAAAGATCGCCGGGTAAAAATCCTAAACTCTCCCCTGCTTCGACGGCAGGCCGTGCAAGAATGATCTTATTAACTTCGCGATTCTTTAATGCTGCGATCGCCATTGCAACGGCAAGATACGTTTTTCCGGTACCGGCAGGCCCAATGGCAAAAACAATATCATTCTTCTTAACGGCGTTGAAATATCTGATCTGAGTAGGAGTTTTAACTCTGATCGGCTTGTCATGAGTAAAGAGGACGATCGATTCAAGCTCATCAACATTTTGTGCTACTTCTTTACCGGCACTGATGATATCGATGACATTCGTTACGTCGTTTTTTGATAACGATCCGGATTTTGTCAGAACAAACGACAACTCTTTGAACAGTCGCTCTAGCATCGAAACTTCCTGCTGAGAACCGAGAAGATTGATCGTATCACCTCGGGCGATGATGCGGGCATCGAAGCGCTGTTCGATAAGATGTAAAAATTGATCGGCAGGCCCGAAGATCGTCGAAGCTTGCGAAGGAGATAATTTGATTTTTCGCTCGATTACTTCCATGTACTATATCAAACATAAAGACCGTCTTTGCGTTACCAGCAAAGACGGTCTTTATTAAGATTAGCCTATCAAGGTCGCTTAGTGGCGGCGATGACGATAGCCTGTCATGTCCTTATCCTGCTCGGTTACCGGTGTACCCGAGATTTTCAATACCTGACCTGGATAGATAAGATCCGGATTCTTGATCTGATCTTCATTCTTATGCCAGATCTTCGGCCATGCGAACGGATCATTATAGATCTCCGGCTTCTTAGCAATGTTCCAGAGGCAATCGCGATCTTTCTGCCAGGTGCCGACCGTATAGGTCTTCTCCGGCGGGATCATTCCGCGCTTCATCTGCATGAAGCCGTTCGAAAGAGCGAGAACGCGGGTCTTGTGATCTGGGATAAGTACTAACTTATCACCGCGAAGTCCGCGAATTTCGGTTTCTAGTGCATCAACCCGAGCCTTATTGTTCGTCTGCTGTTCCGGTGTCATCGAACGAAGAGCATTCAATTCCTGCTCGGCTCGGGCAAGGCGTTCGCGATAGGCGTTGTAACCGTTACGATCGCTACCGCAAAGTGCATAGAGGTTATTGCGGCATGCATCGTTATCGGCCATACGCTGCTGAAGATCGCTATTGGCTTTGGCGATAGCATCGTTCGTCGACTGTAAGTCGGCTTTGAGCTTATCGACTTCTGCGCGGCGATACTTTATCGTCGAATCGGCCTGGTCCTTCGTAAAGTCTTCAGGATACTGCGCAAAGGCATTCGTAGAGAGGCACAATGCAGCGAGAGCGAATAGATAAAAAATTGTTTTTTTCATGTTCGGTATTCTCCTAAATTATTTACGACCTTTTTTCTTAACGGGTTCTGGAGCCGGCGGTGGCGGTGGCGGATTCCAATCAGCTGCATCCGGCCAGACATTCGGCCATTGAGCCAAACCTGCCTTAACGGCAGCAGTCTGTTGATTGCAATCGGAAAGATCGCGATCCTGAGCGGCGAGTTTGCCCTGAGCGTCACGAAGCGTCTGCATCGCACGGTCAAGATCCATCCGGAGTGCATCGCGGCTTTGGTCAAGCTCGCGCAAGGTTTTCATTTGTTCTTCGGTTGCCTTGTTCGAGCAACTCGAAAGACCGGCTGTCACCACCGCGGCGATGGCAACGAGCCCGAGCCATTGCTTAAAAGAATGCATAGTTATTGTTTTCATTAGTTAAAATCAAAACACGTTTGAGTGTTCCTCCCAGCGTTACAAAAATACTACATTTTGCAAACCAGAATATGAAAACTCCCAAATTTCCTTAAAATACAAGGAAAAAGGTTGAAAGTGTTTTAAATATTCCCCACAAATGTGCATTTTGTCCAAATATCTGCAGGATCTAGCTGTTCGATCCGCCCCCTTTTATAGAGGTGCCCAACCTGCAAAGTTGGTCTGGAAGTCGTTAATAACAATCAATATAATTGTACACCACACAACCTATTAGTGTACTCAACAACGTTTATCCTCTCCCCTCTTCGCCTTTCTCCTTTACCTAAAGGTGCTCATAATAACACATTGTAGTATACGAAATATTTTTACTAATTTGTAAAAACGATAGCCGCAAACATTCGTCTGCGGCTATCGACAAATTTTAAACCAGTGAATTACTCCTTAACCAACTTCACCGTCCTAACTTCCCCAAACCCAGTCTCGATTCTCGCGTAAAGCGAACCCTCCGGAAGCAGACTCCCATCAACCACCACCTCATGATCCCCAGCCTCAAGCGAGCGACCGTTCCCATCGCCCCATACCTGATGCCCAAGTACATCATAAATACCGATAGTAGTATAAGCCATCCGATTCAAATGAAAGCGAAGATGGGTTTCATTTTTGAATGGATTGGGGGAGGAAGTGAAGGAAGCAAGATAATTTCTTCCAATTGTCGTCGGTGAAGGAGTACTGGATTTTAGCAAGAATCCTAAGCCGAGTGAATCGAGGGGTGGAAGGTGAGTTAGATCAAATCCTTGCAACGCTAACTGGGTGCTGTCATTTTTATAAGAGTCTTCGCTTGATTGATTCCAACACTCAGAATGATTTTTCCGAAGATAATTGAGAACTGAAAATTTACCTATAACAAAATACTTGCCTGATTGAAATGTATTTGCGATTGAACCCATAACCCGACAAAAATATTGTGGATTAGTTGTATTCAAATAAAGGACCGAAATCAACCAAGCCCGGTACAAGTCATAGCGATTGGTGTCAGCTGAGTATCTTTGTACAGATCCATCAATCGAACTAAAGACT
>DASTAO010000406.1:0-5631 GCA_035712525.1 Kapaibacterium sp. (SeqCode) | reverse complement strand
AAAAGTGGTTTCCCTGCTGGCAATGAGGTATGAAAGACTTACGCATTCCAAAATTGCCTATCAAGACTTCGATACTGTATCGCCTCCGATAAATGCGAAGTTTCGATCTGCTCACTGCCGGCGAGATCGGCAATAGTTCTGGCGACTTTCAGGATCCTATCGTATGCTCGTGCCGAATGTCCCATTTTGGTCATGGCACGTTTTAGGAGTTCTTTGCCGCTCTCGTTTATTTCGCAATGTTGTTGTAACTGAGTTGGGCTCAGATCGGAGTTCTTGAATATCTTTTGTTTTGGGTTTTCGGCATTATGAACTTCATACCGTTTGCGCTGCATTTCTCTTGCTCCGAGAACACGGTCGCGAATTCCTTTCGATGGTTCGCCCGCGGCTTTCTTTTGAAGCTCTTCGATCTTGACACTTGGTACTTCAATATGAATATCGATCCTATCGAGTAACGGACCCGATATTTTGCTCATATATCGTGAACGCATCTGCTCAGTGCAGGTGCAGGTATGAAGCGAGGAGCCAAAATTGCCACACGGGCAAGGGTTCATCGCACAAAGCAGCATGAAGTTTGCCGGATATTCTACCGTTACTTTTACTCGCGAAATAGTAACCTTCCCATCTTCAAGTGGTTGGCGCAACACTTCAAGAACATTGCGCTGGAATTCCGGTAGCTCATCAAGGAAGAGCACGCCGTGATGAGCAAGGGATATTTCTCCCGGCCTGATGGCGCTCATTCCACCTCCGACCAATGCAGCATCGGATATCGTATGATGTGGTGAGCGGAACGGGCGGCTCGTTAGCATCGGCACATCAGGTGGTAATATGCCGGAGACTGAATGGATCTTTGTTGTCTCTAATGCTTCGTCGAATGTGAGCGGAGGTAATACAGAAGGGAAGCGCTTAGCAAGCATGCTTTTGCCGGAGCCTGGTGAGCCGATCATGATCACATTATGGCCTCCTGCAGCAGCAACTTCAAGCGCTCGTTTAACAGTCTCTTGCCCTTTGACTTCTGAGAAGTCGATGAGCGAATCTTCGACATGGCGAGTAAATAGACTATCGACATCGACGGTGGTTCGATCAAGAACGGCAGTGCCGTTTAATAGGCCAACGGCTTCGCGAAGGGTCTCGACGCCATATACTTCAAGCTCCGGGACAAGCGCCGCTTCTTTTGCATTTTCTTTGGGCAGGATAATACCTTTGAGATTCGGAAGCTCCTTCTTTGCTTCTCTGGCATGGAGTGAGACATTGAGTGCACCTCTGATCGGGCGTATGGCGCCATCGAGAGCAAGCTCGCCGAGAAGCAGGTATTGCTGAATAGATTCGGGATCGATATTGCCGGCTGCGGCGAGTAGGCCTAAGGCAATCGGTAGATCGAAGGCGCTACCTTCTTTGCGGATATCGGCCGGCGCAAGATTAATGGTAATACGCTTTGAAAAATCGAACGGCAGGCCGGAGTTCTTCATCGCAGCCATTACGCGTTCTTTACTTTCTTTTACTGCTGAATCGGGAAGGCCGACCATGATGAAGTTCGGCGACATATTCTCGATGTGGCATTCGATCTCAATTGTATAGGCTTCGATACCCTGGGTCGTGGCGGAGTAGCATCGTGAAAACATAGGTGCTCGTATTGGTTTCTCTTAAGATACGAAAAAAAAGTAGCCAATAGCCAGTAGTTAGGGTTGTGGCAGGAGCGTCTCGCTCGTGCGAATTGAAACTCGCTGTCCACAAGGGATTATTTTTTTACTTTTATATCTTCGATGATCTTTCGAAAGTAGGAAATTCGATCGTTATATTCATCGGTAGAAAGGGGGACTCTAATTAAAATTGCTTCCTGAGTTGTCGCTACCGACGCAAGATACTCTAAATGATCTGGCAATTTTGCGAGGCCTTCATAAACAGCAAGGATGCCATTCTTTGGATTAGCGGTGATGCTATCCTGATCGGAAAGTGTTTTGATGCCTATTCCAGCGTCGCCGTATTTAGTCTGCAAGAATTGTCTCGATGCGGCCCATTTTATCGAATCGAGCCCTTGATATGGATAAGAAATGAGGCTCATGATTAAGTGCATTGAATCTGCGGGGTCGAGACAGAGTATAGTAGTAACTCCTTTGCTTGAATCGAATAGTTCTTTGATTAACCAGCCGGGATGTATCTCAACGATATATTTTGTAAGTACTGGTTTGAAGGGACGCAGCAAGCCAAGCAAGGTTAGCTCAACTTCCGGTTTATGGACGATCACCCGCTGCTGGGCAATGGCAAAGCTGGGTAGGAGAAGAATGAACAGCAGAAACAGGCCTTTGCGGGATAGAATCATCAATGGTGTAAACGAAGGGGTGTGGGTGAAAAATCCCATGGCAGTAGCTAGTAGTCAGTAGTCAGTAGTCAGGGAACGCAAGAGGAACATCGATGTCATTGCGAGGAGCCATGCGATAATATTACAACCAATGCAACATTTTGTGGCGACGAAGCAATCTAAAATATTTCGGCAAGAATTAAGCTTGTTTCAACAGGTAGTTTTCAGATTGCTTCGTCTCCACAGGCATCTCGGTAGCTTGACGCGTAACCCAGGCTCCTCGCAATGACATCGGATGCATATTATCCTGACTACTAACTACAACTGTCACAAACACCTCAAAAAAAACGTCGTATCTGTACGGGATATTTTTCCGAATTTCTTTGTATGTATTATACGATGAAACGCCTCTTTCAGCTTAGCTTTGCCATCTTGCTGGTGCTTGCTGCCGGACGCCTGCTTGCGCAGCCTATTCCTGGTGTAACAGTACTACCACCGCAGCTTAATTCCCCTTCAGCCTTTCTTTCCGATTGGCAGAGCCGTGCCAGTACGGCAACAGTTATCGTTAATAATACTTCCGGCTCGCCGATCCAGGCAAAGATCTGGGTAGAGTTCTTTTTGAATGGCGATCTGACAAAGCCTGTTGCCTTTAGCCAGCCCGATAAATTACCCTTTAGTACGGTTGCTGTAGGGACTAATATGTTCAACGGCGAAACGCTCGCTCCGCTTTCGTCGATGCATTTTGAGAATAGTATCGACCAGAGTACCCAGCGAGCGGGCCGAATTCCGAATGGGCAGATCTGTATTCGTATCAATGTGCTCGATCCGAAGACCGGAAGACAATCGTCGAGCTCTATCGTCTGTTCGACGATCATCAGTTATTTTCCGCCGCAATTATTATTACCGGCAAACAATACTGAGCTTTGTAAGGTCGGGCAGAATAATGTGATCTTTACGAAAGATGGGCAGCCGATGCCGATCTTTCAGTGGACCCCGATCGCTCCGGCGCCTCCGATGGTCGTCAAATATCATTTTGCCATTTTTGAAATACTGCCGAATCAGGAGCCGATCGCAGCGATACGGGGTAATAGGGCGATCTTCGAACAGGATGTTTTGGGGATGAACTCGCTGCTATGGCCGCAGCAATTTTTCCTGCCTGAACCAGGAAAATATTATATCTGGAGTGTTCGTGCCCTTGATGACGGGGGATTGCCATTCATTCAATCGAACGATGGTTGGGCAGAGCCATTCAAGTTTTTTGTGAGTACTGATTGCGATCAGGCCAGCTCATTGATGGATGGTTCGGTTAGTGGAGCATTCGATGGGATGCAGGTGGGTTCATCGCTTTTAGTGATCGACGGAGCAACGGCCGCAACAACAAATTACGGTCCGTCACCGACGAATCCGGAGAATGAAATCTCCTTGCAGTGCTTCCCGGAAAATCATTCAATCTATGATTGGATCAGAGCTTCGTTCTCGATGAATTACATGCGCAAAAGTGGCGAGATCAAAGCTGCCGATTTTAAGCGCGAGACCCGACACATTCGTGAATTCAAGGATGCATTACTAACAGGAATAACTTTTCCGGCTTGTGATGGTGATGCAAAAGATCCGGCCTATGTAACTTTGAGAATCGAACCAAAGGTTACGCGCTATCATCGCGATGGCGGTAGAGTAGATGAACCTAACGAACCGGCACAAAAAGAATGGTCGCCGGCAAATTTCAAATTGCAGATCGATGGTATCGATTGCTCGAAGGTCAATAAGATCGAGTCTATAACGATTAAACAAAAAGTTGTAGACGATGGCATTGGCACCAAACGCGATTCAACTAAAAGGCTTAGAAAATTAGATGTCGATAATATCGTGATCTATGTGTCCGAGGAATACGCTCACGATTTCCAGAAGTGGTTTGAGGACTTCACGATTTCCGGCAATAACGATGAGAGTAAACATAAGAATGGCTCGATTGTCTATTTGAATCGTACCCGGCAAAAAGAATTACTCACTCTTTCGTTATCAGGCCTCGGTATCTTCAAAATTTCAGCAGTGCCTCAAGCAAATAACGATGACAAGGTGAAACTTGTCAGGATCGAGCTATCGGTTCGCGGTGCTTCGCTCGAGCCATCGGGTGAAGACCATTCATCGTTGCCAACTAATGCCTCGGGAAGATTAGTAAGAATCGATCGTCCGACACCCGATGAAGTTAAGCTGATTTTTGCAGATCAACCTGCAACGAGTTCAGTAACAGCACAATTTAACCCGAAAGAAATCACGATTGATAAATCAGTGCCTTGGCAAAAGCAACGACCGGCACAGGGAGACAGTCCGGAGACTGAGTTTACCACCGGTGAGCCGGTGACCATGGACATTGAGTTGATGTTTGATATGTACGAAAATGGTAAGATCGATCTTAAGAACCGATTAGATTCTTTACACCAAACTGATAACCAGCGCCCTCCGAGGATCAAAGTTAAGTGGGGGACGTTGCCAGAGTTCAGAGGAGTGTTGGAGTCGATCAACGTAAAATATACCTTGTTTGCCGAAGATGGTACGCCGGTACGAGCAACTTGTACGGTCCGTGCTCGACCGATAAAACCGAGATTAGAAGGGACGCCGGATCCGAACGTTACTCCGGGACAGCATTCGTTTACGCCGCATTAATTTTTTAATCCTGCCAGTCAGCTACAAAGATATTCGTATTTCCAGGATGTGAAGCATTGCGGTTCGAGCACCATACTAAGGTCTTGCCATCGGGTGAGAACATCGGGAACCCATCGAAACCACCAGAATAGGTGATGCGCTCTAAGCCGGTACCGTCGACATTAATGGAGTACAGATCGAACTCGCGGCTTTGCGGATCGTCCATGTTCGACGAGAAGATTATTTTCTTGCCATTCGGATAAAAGAACGGGCAGAAGTTTGCTTTGCCGTTATGTGTGACCTGAATCTTATTCGATCCGTCAGCATCCATGACCATGATCTCTAATGCGGTCGGTTTGATGAGATGCTCTTTTAATAGCGTGCGGTATTCATCGAGGGCTTTTCCGGTTGGGCGTGATGCGCGATAGACTATCTTCTTGCCATCGTATGAATAAAAGGCGCCGCCATCGTATCCTACTTCGGTCGTTAACCGCTTTACGTTTTTACCATCGAGATCCATCGAGTACAAGTCGATATCACCGTTGCGAGTACTGGTAAAGATAATATGATCGCCGGTTGGAGAGATAGTCGCTTCAGCATCATAGTATGAAGTATCGACGGTGAACTGGCCGAGTGTCAGCCCGTTCGTATCAGCGATGTAAATATCGTAGGTTTTATAGAGCGGCCAGACA
>DASTAO010000405.1:0-9400 GCA_035712525.1 Kapaibacterium sp. (SeqCode) | reverse complement strand
GTTGCTGTTGCAACCATCGGTGCTGATCTCGGCGAGGGATTGGTCATCAAGAAAAGCAAGATTCGCGGCGAAGCGAGCGAAGGTATGCTTTGCTCGGCAAAAGAACTTGGCTTGTCGGAAGATCACAGCGGTATCATGGATCTGCCGAGTGATCTGAAGATTGGTACTCCGCTTACCGAAGCTCTCGGGATGACGGATGTGATCTTTGATATCGGTATTACTCCGAACCGAGCCGATTGCCTGAGCCATATCGGTATTGCCCGCGAAGTTTCCATTGCCAATGGCAAGCCTGTCAAAAAACCTGAGATCAATTCTGAATATCTCGATACCTCAAAAGAGAAGGCGAGCGATCTTGCGAAAGTTAGTATTGATGATCCCGATCTTTGCCCACGATATGCTGCGAGGATCGTTCGCGGGGTCAAGATCGCTGAATCGCCGGAGTGGTTAAAGCAAAAGCTTGAGGCCGTCGGTCTTCGCCCGAGAAATAACATCGTCGATGTTACGAATTTTGTGCTAATGGAATGCGGTCATCCGCTCCATGCCTTCGATCTGAATACGGTAAATGACAAGCACGTTATTGTTCGCCGCGCAAAAGGATTTGTCGAGAAGTTTGTAACGCTCGATAGTAAAGAGCGAGTGCTATCGCCAGATACATTGCTCATCAGCGATGCCGATAAGCCGCTTGCTATCGCCGGTATCATGGGCGGTGAAAGTTCTGAGATAACCGATGCTACTACCGATGTACTGATCGAATCGGCTTACTTCAATCCTAGCTCAATTCGCCGTTCGGCAAAGTTGCTTGGTCTTTCGACCGATGCATCGTATCGCTTCGAACGTGGTGTCGATATGGCGAATGTATTATTCGCTGTCGATCGTGCTGCTGCATTAATGGCTGAACTTGGCGGCGGGGAAGTTGCGACAGGCATCATCGATGTGTACCCAAAGACAATCGAGCCAAAGACGTTTTCCTTCCGTCCGGCAAAGGCAAATGCGTTGCTTGGCACCGATCTTGATACTGATGTCATCGAGAAGAATATTTCATCAGTGGGCTTTACCATCGAAGGACTTGGAAGCGACTCGTGGAAGCTGACCGCTCCGAGTTGGCGTGTTGATCTTGAGCAGGAAGTTGATGCGACTGAAGAGATCGCTCGTATCTATGGATACGATAACCTTCCGACGAGTATCGAAGATAGAATTCCCATCAACAAAGAACGCGATGTGCTTTCGAAACTCGAATTCGATGCCATCGTTCGTTCGCAGTTGATCTCGCTTGGTTTTTTTGAGTGCATTTCCACTCCGATGCTTTCGGCTAGCATTGCTGAGATCTTTCATGCGAAACCTGTCGAGGTAATGAATCCGCTCACGGTTGATCTCGAGCGGATGCGTTCGAGTATCATCGGAAATCTGCTCGATGTTGCTCGCCGCAATGAACGCCACAGTGCTTCAGGGCAGCGCCTGTTTGAAATGGGTGCAGTATTTCATTACAGCGACACAAAGGAGCAAGTTGCTTCGGTTAAACAGCAGTGGGAAATATCGTTGCTGCTGAAAGATAATCTTGAAGAGAAGAATCCGTATAATACCAAAGAACCCCAGGCTGATATTTTTTATTTGCGAGGTGCCATCGAGCAATTTCTTAATCGAATCGGACTTTTAGGAGTAGTATGTCTGCCGCTTGGCGAAGTGAAGTCATTAGGGGATTGGGCTTCGGCGAATAATTATCTTGACATGAGCCAATCGCTCGGCTTCGTATTTAAGAAGGAGCTTATTGCTATTGCGGGTAAAGTCGGGAAGCAGGTATCGGACAAATTCGATCTTCGCAGTGCCCCGTATATCGCAACACTTTCATACGACCGGTTACATGAACTAGCTCGTGCTGCCAGAAGAGGTGAGCGGAAAGTCGGCGCATTGCCGAAGTATCCGGCAGTTGAACGTGACATAGCACTCATGATCGGCAGAGCTGTAACGGCACGGCAGTTGCTTGATGAAGTACGAACGAAGATTCCTGCCGAACTACTCGAAGACTTGCGTATTTTTGACCAGTTCGAATCGAAAGAAATGAAAGCTGCGGGTACCAAGAGTATCGGCGTTCGGCTTTCACTGCGATCCAACGAACGAACCCTTGAAGATAGTGAGGTCGATACGGTAGTATCGGGTGTTGTGGAGTCACTCAAATCATCGCTTGGCGCGACACTCAGGAGTTAAGTGGCAGATAGCAAACATACCGAAGCAGAGATCATCCAAGCCAGAGAACGGCTTGCCAGAGCGTTTACACGGCTTTCGACACTCGTTGCCGGCATACCTGAGCGCATTCAAACACTCGAACGCTCACGATCGGATGCCAATAATCGCGTTAAAGAAGCACAGACCCTTCTTGAAAAGGAGCGAGCCATTAATGCTCAGCGCGATTCACTTTCTGAAAGCGCTAAGGAACAATTGCAAATTGCCGAAGAGCGCATTCGTGATGGCCAGTCACTGGTCTCGGAGCGTGATGCATCAATAGCTGAGTTACATTCGACGCTTTCCTCACTCGAGAAAGAGCTTCATAAACGCGATATGGAGCTTGCTTCAAGTAAAGAGAATGTATTGTCGCTTGAAGAGCGTATGCTTGGCTTGCAAGATGAGAATATGCAGATCGTCCGCCAACTCGAAGAGCTTCGCGAAGAGCGTGATAGAGCCACTGCAGAATTACAGAATAAGAAGAGTGACGAAGATGCCTATGCCCTCAAGTTCACTCGCGACGAACGCCAGCAATTATTAAAGACTGTTGATAGCCTTATTCAGAGAGTCGATGAATTAACCTCACCAAACGGACATCACTAATGGCAGAGTCGGTAAAAGTAACCATCCTCGGATCGGATTATTCGCTTCGCACGAATGATGAATCGATGCTACGCGAGATAGCAGCAGAATTAGATAGTGAGCTCAAAGATCTTCAAAATAAATTGCCCGGAAAATCTCCGACAACATTAGCCGTCCTGACCGCATTGAATTCCGCCGAAAGCCTCGTCCATAATCAAAGCCATGAACTGCGGGAAACAAATCGCCTAGCCTCCGAGATCGAAGGACTATGCGATGAGTTGGAAAAGGTAATAGCAGGAAAATGATGTTAGCCCCGTTGGGGCTTCGGAAATGCCGTTGTCTAATACCCAGGGCTTACGCCCTGGGCTAAAACCTATCGCCCCGTTGGGGCTGGCTTTCTTGTTGCTTCGGGTTATATTTACCCTCTCCACCACGAATAATCCAATAATTTTCCTGTTTCGAGGAAGGTCTTTAAATTACTGATGATCGCATACCAACCTTCGGCTACTCCTTTGCCGAATTCCGGTTCGATGTCTTCGTGTGTGATGTTCAATCGTACCTGATTCGGTGATAGCTGAATGAGTTCGAAGGTGACAGTACTGTTCGCGCCGCCGATGCCCGTATAGGATAATAATTTTGGTGGGTCGTAGGCAACAACTTTTCCATACTTTTCTTTCATCTCAGTGCCTTTTGGATGAAGTAATCTAATTGACGAGCCGACCTGCCAATCGGATTCGAGTACAGTACCCATCCAGTATTGTTTGGTAAACTGTGGGCTAATCAATGCTTCCCAAAGTTGTTCGGGTGTAGTAGATATATAGGTTGAATAGGCGAATGAGTTTGCCATGTTATTTCTCCAGTTGTTTTTTTAGGTCGCTCAGCGCATCAAGCCGATGCCGTTCGTATTTACCGATCCATCGCTCGTAGATGTGATGGATCGGGACGGGGTTCAAGTAATGCAGCTTTTCGCGGCCCTGCCATTTTGTAATGATGAGATCTGCTTCTTCAAGCAGGTTTAGATGCTTGGTCACTGCCTGGCGACTCATGTCGAGGTATTCGCAAAGATCGCCAAGTGTCTGTCCGTTTTTTTTGAATAGACTATCGAGCAATTTCCGGCGGCTTTTGTCCGCAAGGGCTTTGAAGATCTTGTCCATTCAACGAGTATAACTTAATAGGCAACTAAAAGGTTGCATATAATTATCTGAACCTTGGTTTGGGGGGATTTAGGGATTAACAAGCAACAGCCTCAACGGGGCGGAAGCCTCACAATGAGGTGCTATGAATTATAAACCGTGGTATCGCTCTAAGGTAAAGGTCTCACCAAGATACTGCTTTCGTATCTGCTCGTCGTTGGCAAGTTCTTCGGCTGTTCCTGATCTGAAGATGGTACCGTCGATAATGATATAAGCCCGGTCTGTGATCGAGAGCGTTTCGTGGACATTATGATCGGTGATGAGAATGCCGATACCGCGTTTTTTTAGTTTGATAACAGTCTGCATGATCTCTTCGACGGTAATGGGATCGATACCGGCAAAAGGTTCATCAAGAAGGATATACTTTGGATTGGTAGCAAGTGCCCTGGCGATCTCACAGCGGCGGCGTTCGCCACCGGAAAGCATATACCCTTTGCTCTTACGGATATGAGTGATGGCAAATTCTTCAAGCAAGGCTTCTACGCGTTCTTTTCGTTCTGCTTTATTAAATGGCATCATTTCGAGAACTGCCATTAAATTTTGCTCGACGGACATCTTGCGAAAGACCGATGGCTCCTGAGATAGATAGCCGATTCCTTTGCGAGCACGTTTATACATCGGCAACGGTGTAATCTCTTCATCGTTGAGGAATACTTTGCCTGCGTTCGGCTTGATGAGACCGACGATCATATAGAACGTCGTCGTCTTTCCCGCACCGTTTGGCCCGAGCAGGCCAACGATCTCACCGGGAGAAACGGAGACGCTTGAATCTTTGACAACTGCTCGTTTGCCGTAGATCTTTTTTAGATGTTCGCTATATAATTGCTCGGGCATTGTGGGTTAGTCCATTAACGCAACTGGCGTCCAATTCAGGGTAAACGCTTCTATACGCGGTCGGAATTCATAAAAACGTTCGTAATTACCAAGGCGGAATGCAGCAGCGCGGTGGCCGATATATCTATCAGGCCAATACTCATTCTCGGTACCGGATAACACAACGATTCTTCGAGCGGCATTTTTTTCAAAATCTATTCGGATCGTATCACCGCTTGCGCGATTGAGCCCATTCGGCTTGCCGTTATCACTCACGAAATAAATCGAGAGCGCATTATCGACTGCAAGTAGGGTGCGAATGGTATCTTTCACAATGTTGAGGATCATCGTCCTTGAGGAAAGCTGGCTGACCCTGCCAATTACTCCAGAATCGGTTGATGGAGAAGTTGCAAAGGCGTGACCGATCGCGATGATTCGCTCCGGCTTATTATTTCGCTGAAACATCACGATGCTATCGCCATCGATCTCGGTGCTATCATACCAGATGCGCTGACGTTTTGAGCCGAACATTGTAAGCAAACTATCGCTTCGATAATAGATCAGTTTTCCGCAAGTGCCGCTGAAATTGCTTCGCTGGAGGATGACGGAATCCGTTGCGATGAACTTTGCGCTATCGCCGGTAAAGGCCTCCATCGTTTTCGATTTGATTCTGAGGGTATCGAAAACAAGGGTATCGGCATGAGTGAGGCTATCGGTCTTATGGCTTGAATCGATAATAAAGAGCAGCGGATTTTTGGGGACAAGGGTATGGCCGGTATTGCCATCACGAATGAGCGAATCTCCAAACTGGATCGTATTGTTTGCCTTCGAATAGGCTTGGACATTTATGGTTGCGACAGTCTTTTTATCGTGCTGCGATTCGAAAAGATTGCTACAATAAATAATAAGAGAATCATTCGAGGCTTTTACGTTGCCGATCGCCGTGCGTTCTCCGATCGAGCGAGCATCGAAGAGGGTATCGCAGGTTAGCATCCCGGAGTCGTTGACGACGCGAACCTTGCCTTTAGATATCATCGTCTGAGTGCCGCGAATATAGGTAAGGTCCTGGCAGGTGAGCGTCGTATTTCCCTGGATTGCTCTTACTCCTTCGGTCGGGCCTTTATGAAACTCGGCGATGCCGGAAGCCATATTGTAGGTCATCCAGTCGGAGGTGACGTGATCGTCACGGTCGTTCAACTGGATATGTCCATCGGCTTTGGCTAACTGAGCATTACCATCGTAAATGAGATGGGGGGCAGTCAGCGAGAGGGTATCCTGGCGAATCACTACATTGCCAAATAACTCGACGACATTCCGCTGAGGGTATTGGATGGCGCGTTCGGCTTTGCCGGTAAGCGAACCTTGATAGAACTGAAAATTACCGATCAGGACTTTAACCTCTTCACCGCTTTTCGTGCTATTAGCAAGGCTATCGGCTTTGACCTGAACCGGATCGTGCTGTGCGAATGTACTGGAAGATAGAAACAGGAGAATTACGATTGCGTAAAAGGGTGTTAAATACGCATAAGGGCACATTATCTGCGCCCTCGTCGAGAGAATAGAATAGAATTTCGTTATGGCTATCAATCCGAACAAATTAACAGTCAAGACTCAGGAGGCGTTGCAGAACGCCGTTGAGATCGCCAGTAATTATGCAAATTCGCAGATCGAGCCGGAGCATCTGTTGGCAGCACTTGCCCAGGATCCGGAAGGCGTCTTCGTATCGCTCCTACGTAAGATCGGCGTAAATGTTGACACGATCCGAACAAAAGCAAGTGCATTACTCGAAACATTGCCAAAGATCACCGGCGTCGGGCAGGGCCCTTCGCTTTCGAATGCACTGAACCGGTTATTTGATAACGCCCGTAAAGAAGCTGAGTCGCTTCATGATGAGTATATTTCTACTGAGCATTTACTACTGGCTTTGCTTGACGATAATAGCGAAGCAGCAAAGCTCTTAAAAGCCCAGGGCGTTAAAAAAGGGGAAGTACTGAAGGCGCTGAAGGATGTCCGTGGTTCACAGCGAGTGACGGATCCTAATGCTGAAGAGCGCTACCAATCGCTCGAAAAATATGGGCGTGATCTCACTGAAGCTGCCGCTAATGGTAAACTTGATCCGGTCATTGGCCGTGATGAAGAAGTGCGAAGAGTTATGGTCGTACTTGAGCGCCGTACCAAGAATAATCCGGTGCTCATCGGTGAGCCTGGTGTGGGCAAGACGGCGATCGTTGAAGGCATCGCTAGCCGAATTGTGTCCGGTGATGTTCCTGAGAATCTGAAAAGCAAGCGCATCATTGTGCTTGATATGGGGACGCTTGTTGCTGGGACAAGTTTTCGTGGGCAATTTGAAGAGCGATTGAAAGCGATCGTAAAAGAAGTGGCCGACTCAGACGGACAGATCATCCTATTCATCGATGAATTGCATACTCTCATCGGTGCCGGGAAGACTGATGGTGCCATGGATGCTGCGAATATCTTAAAGCCGGCACTGGCGCGTGGTGAACTGCGCTGTATCGGTGCGACAACACTTGATGAGTATCGTAAGCATATTGAAAAAGACGCTGCGCTTGAGCGGCGCTTCCAGCCTGTTTATGTCGGTGAGCCCACCGTTGAAGATACGATCTCGATCTTACGCGGACTGAAAGAAAAATATGAAGTCCATCATGGTGTGAGGATAAAAGACGCAGCGCTTGTTGCAGCGGCACAGCTTTCTTCGCGGTATATTGCGGACCGGTTCTTACCGGATAAAGCGATCGACTTAGTCGATGAAGCAGCCAGCAAACTTCGAATCGAGATAGATTCGATGCCCGCTGAATTAGATCAGCTCGAACGAAAGATTCGTCAACTTGAGATCGAGCGGGAAGCATTGAAGAGGGAATTGGCGGCGATGTAATCTCTGATGCCCACATCATCGATCAAAAAAGTCGCCGAGGTTACTACGATCTTCTGGATAATGAAGATCTGTGCCACGACACTTGGCGAGACGGCGGGTGACCTATTATCGATGACACTGAACATCGGGTATGGCGCTAGTACTGTAATTCTTCTTTTATTCTTTGTCCTTACTCTTATTGGGCAGCTACTCTCGAAGAAGTATCATCCGGTTTTGTACTGGCTTGTTATTCTTTCAACGAGCACGGCGGGTACGACGCTTTCCGATTATCTTGATCGCACGGTTGGCTTAGGCTATGCAACTGGGTCGCTGCTACTTGTTTCGCTGCTCGTTATTGTATTAGCTATCTGGAGGTTGAGTGTTGGTTCGCTTTCTGTTGAGCGTATCGAGACGTTCAAGGCCGAGCTGTTTTACTGGATTGCGATTCTTATTTCGAATACATTAGGGACAGCACTTGGTGATTTTCTTGCCGATAGTTCTGGGCTTGGGTTCTCGGGTGGGGCGGCGCTTATTGGTGGGTTGTTGCTTATCATAGTGCTTGCCTATTATCGTACGAATATTTCTCGTGTACTGTTATTTTGGCTGGCATTTATCTTAACTCGTCCGTTCGGGGCAACTTTCGGGGATTTGCTGACGAAGACTCCTGACAAAGGAGGCTTGGGACTTGGTACGGTAGGTTCTTCAATGGTGCTGGCTGCAATACTGGCAATATTAATGATCAGGGTGACAATTACTGGGAAGAACCATACAATACTTCTGCAAAGGAATTAAATTACTTCTACAAGCTAATCATCTTCCGCTTCGACGAACTATTTAATTTGCTGCTATGTCTTACTCGGGTAGTTTTTCACCTGATATTCATTATGAAAAAGGTTATACTCTCTCTTCTCATTATCGTCTCAATTGCTTCCCTAAGTTGCACTTCAACCACACCGAGTGAATCTGGCGATTCTTCCTTTACCATTAACGATTTTCTTCCGACCGGTTTAAAGTGGACCTACCGTGATAGCAGTGCAGATGTTATCGGTGGCTCGTACACGACGGTTACCTGGGTTGTCAAATTGGATGACTATAGAAATCATCCGACATTCGGGTCGGTGCAAAGTGACAAACCTAGTGATACCAGCGCGTTTTACTTATTGGGTGATACGGCACTCTATCTGGTTTATCGGCCGCTTGGTTCTACCGATCCGAGTTATGTTTATCCGATGGCCGAGGGCGAGGAACGGGTTTATGATAAGAACCATGCTGCAACAGGGTCGGCAGATTTCAAGAAGATCATATTGCGTTCTAAAAGTGTCTCGGTCACTGTTCCAGCGGGGACTTTCAACTGTCTGCAATACGATAAAGTATTCTATAATGTAAGTAGCGGTATTATCGATACTGTTGAACTCGCCACCACATATCTACTTCCTAAAAAAGGTGTAATAAGAAGTCGCACCTATGATTTCCAAAATGGGGTGCGCCACTTACGATTTGAACGAGTGCTTAATAAGGTTGAGTCAATGTAAAATATTATGAAATATTTTATCTTAGTCTGTTTAAGTGCTTTTTTGACAATCATTACTATCGGCTGTAATGATAGTAATTCATCTGAAGGCCCTAATCTCCCAAGTTCAATCAAAGAATTGTTTCCTTTGAAAGTCGGCGATGAGTGGCATTATGATGTAGGAAATTTTGACTCTGTAGGGAATGCTGATCG
>DASTAO010000404.1:0-5969 GCA_035712525.1 Kapaibacterium sp. (SeqCode) | reverse complement strand
CGATCAATTTTTATGCACTTGATAACGACGGCTCAAATGGTAGCGCCTCCACCTATAGCGGCTTCGATAACGAAGAAAAATGGCTTACGATGACTACGCCACGTCCGCTTGCCGGCCCACGAGATGTCTCGATGATTTACGGAGTAAAGGATCTACCTTTAGCAACAAAAGGCTCTGCAAATCTTACCTTCGTTGTTGCCTTTGGTACTGACGATGCAAGTTTGAAATCTGCCGTTGATAAAGCCGAAGCCCTTTGGAAGGGGATTGCTAGCGTTCATTCAGCTCCCGTATCAGTTAGATTGAATGCTTATCCAAACCCGGCAACCGATCTACTCCACGTGAATTGGGTAGCCGATGGAAAAACAATAGTTTCTGTTATTGATGTACTCGGCAGAACACTGATCACGAAAGAAGTTACCGGAACCTCAACCACTCTCGATATTTCTTCACTTTCCGATGGCTCCTATCGTATCGTCATCGAAACTTCAGAAGGTAGTTTTGCGAGAAATATCATAAAGCAGTAAGAAGAAAGTACCCCTCATAACCTGTTTGTTTTCAAACATATCAGTGTGCACCTCACACTACTTTGCTTCCCGATGGTGCGGACCGGAATTCCCTATTATCTGAGCATGTATACACATAGTCCATCGTACAAATATACGAAATTTTTAGGCAATTTCCAAATATTTTTGTAAAATATTATATATTTAATTTTATTTTATTGATATAAAAGGGTTTAGCATACGTGTTTATATATTTTCAGCTTTTGGCTTTAACCCGCATCAACGCATTCAGCGTATCGACTTTCTCGCCCCGCAAATGCATCAGGAATTTCTCAACATTCTTTTCGAGTGAGGCTTCGGTCTTCATCGAGTTTAAGTATCGGAGGACCTCTTTCTTTCGAGATGGGATCAACTTCTCGTACGCAGCTTTTGCTGTTTTATCTTTTGATAATGCCAGTTTGAATTTCTCTGGCATTGGCTCGAGCCTTGGCTTCGGATCAAATGCTATTTCAACAGTTGCTTTATCGCCAACATCGATACCGGCTGCTTTGCGCATCGGAGTATTGAGATACAGCCGCCACTGACCTTGATATTTTACAAGTGTTTGAATAAATGACTTGTCATTCAAAGTCCCTTTTACCGGTATCGGTCCCTTCTCTTTACCTGCCTGTGTAAATAGCGCTTTCAACACTGCTGTCGGCAGATAGATGTACGGATTAACCCCGATAATTTCTATTTGTGATGAAAACTTAAGTTTCTTAGGCACCATTGGAAGTATTTTTTTTAGTAAGAGAGGAGAGTTTGCGGCTCAACCACGATATAAAAAGAATAAGTAAGATTAATACCAAAAGGGCGATCGGAATAATAATGATAAGCACCATTAGGAGAAGCCCATCCATATTATCAAGCCATTTAAAAGGATAAAACTTTGACTTCTGAGCAGTGAACGACCCTAGTTTTCTGATCACTTTTTGTTCGAAGACCTTCCGTAGAGTATCTTCGGTAGTATATTCAACATCATTATCGCTTGTTACAGTATGTAAGGTAATCGATGAGTTGCTATCTTCAGGAGAATAGCTAATGTCGGCAGTTAGATTTTTATCATGCAGATCGCCATCAAAAACGATAGAATAAACCTCGTCTGTCGTATCGTATGTTGTAAATAAAGAGTCGATCCGGGATTTTATAGTAGAAACAGGTGCGGAAAAATAGTAGGCTTCTTTATAGTGGTAAGAATAATTTTTTCTCGAGGTAGCACAAAAGGTAAAAAGAGATACTATACTAATAGCGACGGTAATGATCGGTCGAGCCGGTAATAGCAATATCTTTGGCCGGTAGTAGTAAACAAGCGGCAGAACAGCAAGAGCAATAAGATCAGTAGAATCGATTACGCGGGAGATAGCAAAAAAATACGAATTCCAAAGAGTAATAAAACCGGTCGAAATCGGAAGCTTCCAAAGGGTAAAGGCAAGTCCGCACAGTAGAACTATACCTTTTTTCCAACGTGGGAAAAAAGCGATCCAGAATAAACTAAATACAATCAGGCCGCTAAAATCGGAGAGTTTACCGGTGATCCAATTATGAAAGTAAGGTTTGAAAAGAAAGTCGTTACCAAACAAGAGCAATAACGACCCTAAAAAAAGCGGAGAAGTGAGAATTGATATCTCTGCTGTTTTTAGGAATCTTCGTTGCTGCTTAGGCATATTCTTTCACCAGGCTTCTGGCGATAACCATGCGCTGGACTTCGCTTGTGCCTTCGCCGATCGTCAGGAGTTTCGAATCGCGCCAGAATTTTTCGACCGGAAATTCTTTGATGTAGCCATAGCCGCCGTGGATTTGGATGGCTTCTTCGCAGATGTTTACGCATGCTTCTGATGCGAACATTTTTGCCATTGAGGCAGCAGTGCCATAAGGCTCGCCGCTATCACGAAGATTCGCAGCTTTGTAGGTGAGTAGGCGTGAAGCATCGAGCTTCATTGCCATCTGAGCAAGTTTAAATTGAATGCCTTGCATTTCGGCAAGGGTCTTGCCAAACTGCTTGCGCTCTTGGGAATATTTAACCGCTGCTTCAAATGCACCTTGGGCACAACCGACACTAAGTGCGGCAATAGCGATACGTCCGCCATCGAGGATCTTCAATGCCTGCACAAATCCTTCGCCTTCAACGCCCAACAAATTTTCAGCGGGAACTTTCACATTTTCAAGAAGAAGGCTTGAAGTTTCGCTTGCGCGCATTCCAAGCTTATTCTCTTTCTTCGATGCAGAAAACCCAGCCATTGATTTATCGACAACAAATGCGCTGATGCCACGGGCAGCATTGCTGCGATCGGTCACTGCCATGATGACAGCAGTCTCTCCGTAGCTGCCATGCGTGATAAAATTCTTTGAGCCGTTGAGGATATAATGATCGCCATTCTTTTCAGCGATCGTTTGCGTACCACCGGCATCCGAGCCTGCACTGGGTTCTGTCAAGCCCCAGGCACCCATCACGTTACCACGAGCAAGCGGCGGGATGTATTTGCTTTTGGTAGCTTCCGATCCGAATGCGAGAATATGGCCCGTACAAAGTCCGTTATGGGCAGCAACTGAAAGTGCTACTCCGGGGCAAGCTCTTGCGATTTCTTCGATAATAATAGCATTTTCAAGCGCACCGAGTCCGGCACCACCAAGTTCGGGCGGGACCATGATACCTAAAAATCCAAGCGCGGCCATTTTTTTGAAGGTATCCATCGGGAAGATCTGACCTTCATCCCATTCGATCGCATGGGGCTTGATCTCAGCCTCGGCGAATTCGCGGGCAAGTTGACGGATGGATTGTTGGTCGTCGCTTAAATGGAAATCGAGTGACATTACGGTCTTAGCATGAAAGCACAGATAACCGTGATTCGCGGCTCGTGGTTCGTGCCTCGGGGTTTGTTTTATAACCCGACGTTTTTGCCGATAAAGCGGAAGCCGACATAAAAGAAATTTGAAGGAGTTGGAATTGGCCTATTATAGTCATCGCGGTCAAAGCCTTCGATTCCTGCAAAGATATTCATTCTTGTTCCAGCACCTGAAAATTCTAGTCCTAATTCTTCTCGTAAGTTTAAAGTGATCGTACTGTAAGCATTATAGGCTGAAAGTATTGCATGCTCACGGACATATAAAATGGTACTATCCCATTTTGCCAGATCAGCTTTTAGATTCATTGATAGGGAAGTGTTTAGGCTATCAATATCATACTGTTGTGGTAGAGGCTTTAATGGGTCAGGTTTTGGAAGACGGTCATCCTGACGTATTAGATATTGGTCAAGTTGAAACCCAAGATGTAATCGCATATTCGGAAATAATTCAGCAGGTATATTCCGTATTAAATATCGTGCATTAAGCGAGCCATAGATCAGTGTTCGCTCTTCTCCAGAGCCTACAGTATTATAATCTATATTGTCGATGTCGTGCCGACACCGATGTGTATATCCAAACGCTAAATCTTGTCCAATGCCCACACTGTCCTGAGCAAGGTTAAGAGAATAGAGAAATCCTTCTGTCCAGTAGATGGCTCGAGGGTTAAAAGAAATATTATTGTAGATATCAGCAAGCACTTCAAAATCACCCACAAATGAAATATTGGATTTTTTCCACTGCACTAACTCAAAAAAGCCTCCGAAGGAAATATCCCAAGCAAATCGCTGTCCTTCACTCTCGAATCCTCGCGAAAGATTACCCCACATCCCTTGCTGAGTCAGATACTTTGTTGAGGAAGTAATATCCGTCGGATCACGAAAGGTGAACGACGGCATAAAACTACGCGACGGGAAGAGCTGGGCGGAGGCGGAGGATACAGATAAAAAGAGCAGTACTGCAATGAGATATTTCATCCGGCAAATTTACTTCACCGCAAACTCATTTGCATAAAATCAATTTTGTAGTCTCACTTATTCCAGCCGCTGTTAATTTGCATATATAAATTCCAGACGGGAAGCCACTGCCATCCCATTCAATGCTATGATTACCTATCTCTAAGATTTTCGATTGAAGCAGGACTATTTCTTTGCCCAGCGGGTCAAAAAGTGATACCGATACCTCGGTAGTCTGAGGTAAGGTAAAATGAATAGTAGTTGTAGTTGAGAATGGGTTGGGGAAATTTGATACGAGGAGGTTATGGTAATCTGAGAACAATGGATGCTTTACGGACAGACTGGAAAGCGGTGATTTCCATAAACCTGTTCTTAGCCCATAATCGACACATGATGTTCCTATAAGGAGGTCGTCTCCGACAAACGATATACTAGATAGCCCCGATTCTGGAAGATTGTATGTAATTGGTATCCAAGTATCACCATCATTATTTGAATAAGCTACTGCACGGCTATCATCAAGGCTTCCTAAGCCAACGCAAATAACCTCATTTTTTGCCGCGAAACCTTCAATAAATGATAAGTTAGAAAGTCCAGTATTACTAAGAGCCCATGAGTTTCCAGTATCTGTTGATCTGAGAATACCCTGATCTGAATTAACAAAAATAATGTGATCTTTTACTACACAAATCACTGGATTTCCGGAGCTCAATTTTCCGATGCTACTACGTTCATTCCAGTGCACTCCCCCATCGGTAGAGGAATAAATTTTTGAGTTGTAGGCAAAAATGGTCGAGCCTACTCTTGCAAAAGAGTAGGAGGTTCCATTTAAACCTGAAAGGGTATCCCAAGTAACTCCGTTGTCAACCGTTCTATAATTAGCCCCACCTATGGTGGCAAACAATGTATCGCCAAGTAGCCAACTACTGGTACATGTACCCATTGGGGTAGTTAGACCACTCCAGTTTTCCCCATTATCAGTTGATTGTAAAACACTTGTCCCAAGAATTTGTATGGTTTTGCCATTGTATAGCAGCTTTGGTACTACGTACGACGAAGTAAAGAAATTCTTTTTACTCCAAGTTTTTCCGGCGTCAACAGATCTAAAAACATGGACACGTCCAACAGTGGCTGCAAAAATCGTATCATCAAAAACTACCAGTGATGCAATATTAAGTCCTTGCACTCCTGTATTGGCATCTTGCCAGGTAAGACCATAATCAGACGTTTTAAGAATTCCTGTTTCATCAAAGCTATTATTGTCATTAAAAAACAAAGTATCTACAACGGCAATGGTAGGCTCATAAAGCGATGGTGTTTCTATCCAAGTTGTCCCCAAGTCTATTGAATGATATATTTTCTTATTGAAATAAAAGAAAATATTCGTTTCGTTGCCGAGGAGATTATCGATTGAGAAGTCCCAGGAATGTTTAGGTGACCAATGTGCTCCACCATCAAAAGAAACCAGTAAAAGGGAAGTGGCTCCGACTTTACCAATAGTTATAAGGCTCGCTCCAATGGGGATAACGGTGCCAGTCAAAATAGTATCTTTCTGAAGCCAGTGATCACCGTTATCTATCGATTGGAAGAAATTTCCCTGTGTCGTTTGCACAAAAATGGCAGATGGAAA
>DASTAO010000403.1:0-5446 GCA_035712525.1 Kapaibacterium sp. (SeqCode) | reverse complement strand
ATCTTACTCAGCGTCGTCATTGACGAACGAACCTACCGTCTGTTAATGCACCACATTGGTCTCGATAAATTTGCTGAGTGGATACTGCGCCATCATCTATAAGCATATAGTGGCACGGGTTGAGTGGGCATGATTCTGTATATCGGGATCTGGGAAAGTATTATACATAAAATTACCTGGTACCCCTTAAAAATCATCGTAATTTTACGGCACGATGAATGATGCACAACCCACTCCGCCAATTTATCACGTCCTCTTTCATTCTCCCGGTCCGAACTGGGACCCAGCACTGTCATTTCAGGATCAACTTGGTATCATGGAGCACGTCCGCTATATGGCGGGAAGCGGCATGATCATGGGCGGCCCGTTCCTCGATAACTTCGGCGGGATGATGATGTATGATGGTTCGCCGGAGGAAGCAGAACGTATCGCCCACGCCGATCCCACGGTGAAGAATGGACTGCTGACTGTTGTTGTCAGGCCGTGGTTGATGGCAATTGGAAGTTAAGAGTGTAGTATATTTGTAGTACTAAAGCACAGGAGAACATCATGTCTAAAACCTCTCAATGGATCGCGAACTCGTTATTCATTCTTTCCTGCATTTTTCTTCCCTGGAGAAATCTCGGTGGCCCGTTTGGCGGGCATACCGCAACCGACGGACATTTTGCCGGCTACCATACCTTGCTGAGCGTACCTCAAGGATTAGCCCTCGATAGTATGATCTTTATGCTCCAGCTTATCCTCATTGGCGCAATTATTCTCTGGACAGAGACTCTCGTCCGCTCGAATCTCGAAGGATTAAAACTGAAGTATATCGGTGCTACTCTTCTACTCGCAACTATCGCGATCGTGATTTCACCGATCGCAGAATCAACACTCATCCCAGGCACCTTAGGAGAAATCGAGGATGTCTTTAGCGGCTATGGCTTCCTCTTTACCAATACTGATGTAGTCGCACCAAAAATTATCCTGATCGAACTCATTGCTCTCTTCGGCCTCATGACACTCGCAATGAAATTTCATTCGAAACGGATCGCTGCACGGCCTGTCCTTTTGTCGATCGAAGAACAGGATTTGACGATCGAAACTAATGATTCATTTAATAACATGAAATTTGCGTAATTATGCAAATCACGAAACTCCGATTTCTTTTCCTCTTCGTATTCGTTTTCAGCGTATCAACCTCATTGGCACACGACGTGCCATTGACGAACGAACAGACTTTTTCAATAGCACTGTATTGCAAAGTTTGGGGATTCTTGAAATATTATCATACTGCTGTTGCCAGTGGGACGGTTAGTAATTGGGATCAGATCTTTATCGATCACTATGATAAGATAAGATCGGTTACAACACGGGCAGATGCCTATAAAGAAATACTTAGCATCATTGAGTTTGCCGATAGCAAGCGCGATAAGTGGAAAGAAAATGCGTCGGTGCTTGCCTTTGATTCGCTTGCCGTTACGACGAGACCCGACATGTCCTGGATGTTCGATACCTCTCAGGTTTCTCCGGAGCTCTCAGCAGCCTTACAGAAGATCAAATCTACTTTCTATCCAGTTGCGAATCGGTATTGTGGTGGTGCGAGGGATGAAACCGATCCTAATACAGAGATCGATGATAAATTTTCGGATTTTTCCGACAAAACATTCCCGGAAGAGCCATACCGTATATTAGGCCTTGCCAGGTGCTGGAACATCCTAAATTATTTTTATACCAATCTAAATCTCGTTGGCCGCTCCTGGGACTCGGTATTGCTTGAAGCCATCCCGAGAATGATCCACACCAACGATGCCCTCGAATACGCTCTTGCCTACGAGCAATTAGCGCGCGAATCGAATGATAATGATATTTATGTAAACAGTAAGACTCTCGATGAATATCATGGCAAAGGATGGCTGCCGTTCTCGTTAATGTACATCAACTCCCAATTCATTATAACTCATTCGTACACCAAGAATGAAGAACGAGCTGATGCAGTATTAAGAGCATTAGGTTTAAAAACCGGTGATATACTACTGTCAATAAATGATAAACCCGTTGCCGATCTTCGAAATACCTATGCACAATATCGCGCTGCCTCAAGCGAAGAAGCACGGGATAGGTATTTATGCAATTGGCTGCTTAGAGGAAAACTGGACGACTCGGTACGACTGACAATCAGTAATGGCGAACGGCAAGTATCCGTCACGACGACATTCCAAGATAGGCTCCGTCCCGGATTTTCTATAATGGGGACTGATGTCCGCGAATCAGGAATATTCAACGGCAATATCGGCTATGTAAATCTCGGTAAAATAAATTCGAGAAATGTCGATAAAATAATGGAAAGTATGATGCCGATGAAAGCCATTATTTTTGACTTGAGGAATAATACTAATAATTCAATTTTCCGTTTCATGGGGTATATGATCCCCAAGACTCCATTCGCGTATTCTGTAATACCGGTAGTCCCTCGTCCCGGATACTTTGTCCACACTAAAAAGAAATTGGAAGAGATGGGATCCGAACGAGGAATAAAATATCTCGGCCAGGTCATCTTACTGGTGAATGAATACACTCAGGGCTTTGGGGAATATGCAGCGATCGCATTGCAAGCAATACCGGGAGCTATAACCGTTGGCAGCCATACGGCCGGCTCAATTGCCCGAAGGACATTCATGAAATTACCGGGTGGAGTTGAAGTAACGTATCCTTACGCCGGGTACTACTATTTGTTCGGTAATCAGGTACAACGAAATGGTGTAAAAATAGATATTCCCATTAAGCCTACAATCCCTGGTATCAGCGAAGGCCGTGACGAAGTCCTCGAACGAGCCATCCAGTACTTTAATACGGGTAAATAATTTATTTCTGCTTCGCTCGGCGCTTTTCTTCACCGACGATCAGCGCCAACAGTTTTCTCTCGCTATCGGATAAGAGGCTCACGTTTGGAGTCCTGCCATCGACGGGCATGTACCAAGGATATGGTTTGTATTGCGAAGCAATGCTTTGGTTCTTAAACTGGCAATCATGCAGCGCGAATAGTCCATTCTTCATCAGCGAAAGCGCACTATCGGAGAAATCGGCAATGGCCTTTTGGGTAGCTTGACGAAGGTAGGCAACTGACTCAGAATCGGTCGGCCGATCGCCTGAAAAATAATAATAGGCAAAATCGAAAAGGGGGATATTAGCTGCCAGTGAATCCGAAGTAGTATTTATGCCCCAATAAGGCGCCAGCGTTTCATAATAGTGTTTCCCGAATTCGAGATCGTACTCCGGTTTAAAATGCGTTGCATGAAAACTTACAATTCCACTTTGCGTCTTGACTAACTGCGTATTCGGGATCGTATCATTCATATAAGTCACGATCGTTTGCGGGGGGAATATCCGGCCTGTTGCACTCAGCTTCCAGTCGATCGTATGACTATCTTTCCAGAATGTAGAAGGAAGATAAAAGTATGCGTCATCACCCATACCGATATTGAGCGTAAAATCTTCCATCTCACTATTAGCCCAATTCTTTCCGGTGGTTAATCGGTACCGGATCAGAAGTGGAAATGCTTCATTCGAAATCGTGCCGATCGAATAGGTGTGGTGAATGATGTTCAAACCGTTCTTGAAGTGTGCTTTGAAGTAATATAAGTAATCCCAGGCCTGAATATCCTTCGCCATTTTTTTGGGTAAACGAAAGCCGGATTTGCCAAAACTTGCCAGAGTATACGTAAGTGTATCCGAATTCATGACCACTGTAAAATTTCGGATATCAGGTGGCTTAATGATCGCATCGTCCCCACTACTTCCAACTCCGAATAGTGACGGAGGTGTTACAAAGCCGACCGTTTCAGTATGATCCTTATCAGTATTATTAAATTCGAAATACACATCGACAAGAACCCGCTTGCCATCGTACTTCAGCGTAAGAATTTCCTTTTTTAATTCGACCTTTGTATTCTTAAGCGGTGTAAGTGTAGCACCATCGGCAAAGACCTCGCTATCATCCGCACGACAATGCGATGATAGAATCAACATCATGAAAATCGAAAAAAGAAGTTGACGCATAAATGGTGCAAAGATACACAGATTTTAATCCAATTCTATTTATAGACTATGAAACTAGGCCCAATAACCATTTCCTTAAAACAAAAACAACCGGCAGCTGCTACTGCAGCACTGACCATCGCCTCAAGCGGCACACCATCATCGATGCTCTTTAATCGCTATGACGATCCACGCACAAACCTATCCTTCATTCGCGAGACCGTCTCTGCCGCAATGCATGCTCGCAGCGAAGCGATCGGACGAGGAAAGCTTCATGGATACACTGTAAGTAGTGGCCACCGAAAGCAGCTCGATCATACACATCCGGTAGAGAAGCTATTAGCTTCGCCGAATCCGCTCGTCACCGGTAGCGACTTGCTCGAACTCATCAGCCAATGGCTCGATGCAACCGGCAATGCTCTGCTCTTAAAAGTGCGCAATGGATCCGGCATTGTCACTGAGTTGTGGTTATTGCCGGCAACGAATTTCATCATCGAACGCGGCCCCGATGAATTGCCGCAGTTCTATAAATTCCTGCCTACTAATAACTGCATCCCAGCCTCGGATATCATTCACATCAAACGCCCCGATATCCGTACTTCGCCTTTCTACGGACATGCCATCATATCCGATATGATCGAGACGGCAAAGACCGATGCGGCACTTCGCTTATATCAGCAGCGATTTTTCGATAACGATGCCTCGCCGCGGGCTTATCTCAAATTTCCTAAAGGTGCGACGCTCACTCAGGAGCAGATCGATCAGATCAAATCAGCTTGGGAAGCAAAATATCGCGGCCCGCAAAATGCCGGAAAGCTTTCGATCCTTCACGATGGTGGCGAGATCGTACCGGTCGCTTCCGGCGCCAAAGAAATGGATTTTGTTGCAAGCCGCCTTGCCCTTCGCGATGCGATTCGCGAATCATTCAAAGTGCCGAAGATCGTACTCGGCGATACCGATGCCGTCAATCTTGCCAATGCTGAAACCAGCTACCGCGTCTTCATGCGTGATGTCGTCGATTACATTCTCGGCAAGATCGCTGCTTCGCTCACCAGAGGCCTCGCCACTGAATTTGCCGAGCATGTCGTGATCGAACACGAAGAGATCATCCCCGAATCGGAAGAAAAACTCTTAGGCAGATTAAAAGAACTCAAGCAAGTCCTAACGATCGATGAGCAACGGAAGCTCTTGGGATTGCCGGCACTTGAAGGAGAGAAGGGAAATGTATTTGTCGTTAATGGACAATTATATGATACGAACTGGCAGCAAATAGCTATGATATCAGATAGTCGGTAACGCAAAAAGGTGAGTCTGAAACTACTGCTCGCATTAATTACCTCAGTTTGGGGGCATCCCTTTGCAATAACTACCATAAAATTACTTAACTATGTTGTAGGTGATAATAGAATCATTCCACTTTTAAGAA
>DASTAO010000402.1:0-9523 GCA_035712525.1 Kapaibacterium sp. (SeqCode) | reverse complement strand
CATTTGCAACCGATAAGGTTGCAACAGCAGCATCGTGCTCAGCTTTAGAGAGCAGGTCTTTTTGAAAGAGGACATCGGCGCGGTCAGCATCGAGCTTAGCGTGGTCACGATCAGCTACTACTTTCTGGTAGTTTGCCTGGGCTTGTTTGATAGCTGCTTCGTAAAAGGTTGGATCGAGGATAGCAATTAGCTGGCCTTTCTTTACTTTCGAATTAAAATCGGCGAAGAGCGACTTAATCGTGCCGGACACCTGAGTACCAACCTGTACGGTTGTCGTTGCTTGAATGGTACCGGTTGCGGTAACGGCCTGGACGATCTCCCCGCGTTCGATGGCTGTATAACGAATCACCGGAGCTGGTATCGGTTCTTTACGTAAGAAGAAATACCAACCGGCTCCACAGGCAACAATAAGTACAATAGCTCCCCAGAGGATGCGTTTATTACGTTTGCGCTTTGCTCGTGCTTTTGTCGCCACGGCTGCTTTATCGGTTGCAGGCACTTGCTTGCCATTGGGGATGGAGTTTGCAGTGGCAGCAGGAGTCGGTTGTGATTGAGAGTGAACTGTTGACTGAGTGGTATCCATTACCGGATGTAAAGTGAAAGCTGTATTGGTGAATGTTCTATTACTGAATTCTTCGAGGGATAGTTCGGCTTACGTTATTATAATATAATCGGTTTCCCTGATTAGAATAAATTAATACTGGCTCAATATGTGTCGCGCCGCTTGCTGTCCGTTTCGAATCGCACCTTCGATCGTCATTGGCAATCCGTTCTGTACGAGATCGGATGCAATGGCAATGGAGGGGATGTTCGTCCGAAGCGGCGGACGGGTATCTTGAATCGGGGGATCGAGAACAACTGTCGCTCGCTTCTCTTTCATCACAAGCGAGTTGAGTATGGTAAACGACGAATGGGGAAGAGAAGATCGCAGGTCGCGTTCAATAACACGAGAAATTTCTGCAAGTTCAAGTTCGGCAAGGTTGCCGGCTGCACTGACGGTGCATGCGAGTAGTTGTTTCCCATAACTCGTTTTCTTTGGAAAGCACCAGTGAAGGGTAGTATAGATAAACCCATTGATCGGATGTTCGAGAATCTGTTTATCGATCCAAAAATAGACATTCACGATCGAGGAAAATCGTACTGAAGGCATCGGATTGGTACCGAACACAGTTGCCCAATCTGGTGTAGGCGATGAAGCGATGATCGCCGCATCGAATGATTCTGAATGATCTTCAAACTCCACCGTTACTTTGCCATCGCGATGGGTAAGCCCGGTGACTTTTGTTGCCAGCTTCACTGTATGGCCTTTTGACTCAAGCAGTGCGACGGCTGGGTCGATCAGTAATTCGCTCAACCCGACAGTCGGGATTAGAATTGCAGAATAATTTCTTTCCGTGAGGAAGATCGTCCTTATCGTTGTAAGAAATACTTCAGCACTTGCTTCGGAAATAGAGGTATTGAGTGTCGCTAAAATAATCGGCTCCCAAAGCTTTTTAACCAATGTCTCCGGCTGCTTGGTAATGGCGAATGCTTCGGAGCAAGTTTTATGGGCAAATAAGGGGTCAAACTTCCTCGACATGACCAGTCGTCCGAAACGCAAGGCCGCAAATTTTTCGAACGAAGAAAGCAGATCGGTCTGCATGATCCCAAAAAATAAATTGGATGGGATCGGCAGCGATGACGATACTTTTAGCGTACCGGCATATCCGGTGTTCTTTTCGAAGTACGGGATCGAAAGGGGATTCTCGATCCGCAGCAGATGTGCAGAGCTGATATGCTCAAGATAAGAAAGTGTCGAGGTGTAGCAGCCCATCATCAGATGCTGGCCGTTATCGATGGTATCGCCGCTGACCTTTTCGACGAATGAGCGCGTTCTTCCTCCGGCAGTTTGCCGTTCTTCGAAGACGGTGATCTCAAGCGGCCGATTGCTCGGAGTGCTTGCTAACTCAATGGCTGCAGCAAGTCCGGATACTCCGGCGCCGACGATCGCTATGCGGATAGGTGAAGTCAAATAAATAATGTCAAAGCGAAAACAAACTCTCGGGGACTATATCGAACTCCCAAGCAACAAAAAATCTTCGGCAAAAGATTTTTATATTCGCGTCTATGAACTGGTCGAGCGGATACCGAAGGGGAAGGTTACTACGTATGGTGCCATTGCCGAAGTATTAGGACGCAAAGGGTCAGCACGAATGGTTGGTGTAGCGCTTGGAGCTATTCCGGAAGGATACGATATTAACCCGCACCGGGTAATAAACCGAATCGGTGCATTAAGTGCCTCACACAAATTCGGAAGTTATGCAAGAATGCGGAAATTGCTTGAGCGCGATGGAGTGACGTTCATTGGTGAGCGTGTCGACATGAAAAAACATTTTTGGAAGCCAAAATAATAGCCGAGAGCTGGTGGCCAGGGAAGATACCAGGGCCACCAACTTCGGCTACTTATTATTACTAAGGCACAATTATTACGGAGCTGCTACTTCGTCCTTATCGTCACAAGGGCAGCACCGATACTCCTGAGATTTCTCCAGTAATTCGATCTGCTTTCTGAGCAGCTCGTTCTCGAGATGGACTCGTTCACGGCGAGCTGGTTCGCAGGTGTTGCACTCATCAAGGCAACCTTTGACGATGATTCCAGCAGTGGGCAACGAGAATTCGAGTTTGAAATCGAATTTTGCTTTTAGCTCAGGCGAGGGATCTCCGTTCTTATCGATAAGCCCTGCTGCTTGCAGTTGCTTGTCCAATGCAGCAAGTATTTCTGTACGGAGTTCCGGGCTGATCTGCGGAGTAAGTCCGGCTATGTTCGCTCCGGTAGTAATGGTAAGGGTCTTCTGAATGCTCACCAGTTCGAATGTCAGTACCTGTTTCTTGTTCAGGCGATAAAAGATGTACGTTACCGCATGGCAGGAATTCAGATTTTGATATTCACGTGATGAAGATTCGAAATGATCTTCCGATTCACCTTCAGCATGAACCTTCGTTGCTACTTCTCCGACCGAGATCGAATGAGCCCGGTGAGTCGCATTGACTGCCTGGCTTGCCGCAGATCTCATGTTAGCACTCTGGCGATTGAGATAATCATGAGTAGAAGAACTATCATGATTCTGGTTCGAGCTGCTGCTCGTTCCGACACCGGGACTAAAAGGATTAATGTCGATGCTGGCATCGCTGCTTCCTTTAAAGTCCCAATGATCCTTACTATTCGAAGAGCTTCCACCTGATTGTTCGGCTTCAAGATCCGAATAATACGATTGAGATGCTCGCATGAAGTATTGCTCTTCTGAGATCTGTTCGCTCCGGTAGCTGAGCTTCGTGCTTGCATCGTAGGTGAATGTGCTCCGGCGGTCGGTCGTGAATAACCTGACCTTCTCACCGGGAAGTAGTGTCGTGCTATAGACGGGGTCGCCGAGTGTTAATCCCAGTGTACACCTTTTAAGGCGAAAGCCGAGAATAAGCTGGGCGGTTACCCGATGGTCTTTATAGACGAATGGATAATTCAAAGTCCGCGTAAAAAACAAGGTGTCGCAATTATTATCGCGGAGTAATTCTGGACAACAGGGGATCTTCATGGTTTCCATTTTCATGTCACTCATAGTCGTATTTAGTTTGGTGTTGAATACATTACAATGCGAGGGCGAGGCAATGCCTCGCCCCAACATAGGTGATGATGTTAATTAAGGTAACTTAGCAAAGCCAACAGCCTTCTGCCCATACTGCGGGAAGTTACCGGAGCTATTAAGTATGACTCTGGTATAGGCCCACAAGCTTACCGTATATCCGCACGGATCGAGCGGCTTCGTATTAAGCTCCCAGGTCTCGCTCGGATCGGCACCGGTATCACCGATGGCCGAGTACTGGCGTGAAGCTGGTACAGGCGTTGCGCCGTGAGTGTGCGATGTGGGCTGCAGATCGAGTACCCATTGCGCGAAGTATGGATGTACTGCTCGCAAGTGTCCGAGAATCTCCGGATCTTTATTCGAGTAACTATGGCAATCGCCGCCATCGATGACAAGATCGAGATCCTTTGTCAGATCGACCGAGACATTTGCCGTCGGGCTGATGGTCATACCCTGATTGCAGATGATGATCGAGAATACATCACCGACTGTCGGGTTGCCGAACTCATCGGTGTACTCGAACCTGATGGTGTAGGTACCATCACTGACTACATTTGATTGCCAGTTCGCCAGTAGGTTACCTTCGGATGAATTATCGAAGATGCCAAGCGCCGGGTTGACATCATAGATGTACCATCCATCCGGATCGGCAGTCTGAGGTGAATTGAAGGGGAATGCCGGTGGTATCCATCTGCTGAATGTTTCGCTATGCGATACCGGCAAGTAAGCGGAGTCCGGAGCACCGAATGGCTTATAGCTTAACCGGTACTTAATGACTCCGTTGAAGCCGTTGCGATCGATGATACCTCTGAAGTTTACTCTGCCACCCCACGGACGGTTGTTCGCCATCGTCGGTGCGACAGAATTGTAATTATAGAGGTGCTGGCTTGCATGGATCTGTAAGCGATCGACATTACCGACGTAACTGATGAGCGTATAGAGTCCTTTGCTCTTACCCGGACGCAACTGCACTAGTGCATCCATCGAATTGCCCCAGGTATTGAGGTCGTTCGGATCGGTCGTCGAAGGAAGTGCTTCCCACGATAAGACGGCACGGACTTTAATGATATTAGGTGTCTTACAGGATTTTAAACGCTCCGACACATTGATCGGCAACGAGACATTATAAAATAAACCCGTGGCAGGGATATTCGCGATGTCGTGCGTTTCAAAACTCTGCGTTCCGAGATATTCGTCGAAAGTACCGTCGTTATCCCAGTCCGCCCAAAACGCAACGTGCTCGAGCGAGCCCTTATGGCAGAGGTCGCCGCTATAGCCGCTGTTCTTTTTAACCCAGACTACAGCTCCGAGGGTATCGGTATCCGGATTGAGTCCGACACAGGTTACTTCTTCAAAAGTAACATCGGCTTTCTTCTCGTTCGGATTAAAGATGCTGATGATCTTCGAGACGTCTATCTTTAATGCAGCAAGCTCGCTGACATTGAATGCTGCATGTGCCTTCGCGAAATTCATCGGCGACTGGATCGATGCGCCGACTGCTGAGAAGAAGGTGCGATGATCCGGCACTCCTGCTTTCTTATTGAACTCATAAAGTTCAGCGAGTTTAAGTGGTCCGGGATCGGGAATTGGGATCTGGAATTCAGGCTTGAGAAGAGCGCCGTAGTCCTTCAATTTTGAAGCATCGACAACATCCTTGATAAAGATGAATGGACGTTTCAATATTTGAATATCGGCATCCTTTACATTGCCATAATGCGGTGGATAATTCGGAGTGTTTGGTGTCGGTTCGACATTCCAGGAGAGGATCGCTCTCATTTTTGGAATGACGGCATGAGTGCAATCGGTGAAGCGGCGATGCTTTCTATCGTCGATGTTCAGATAGACCATATATGCCAACGGATGCTGAGCGCCCGGAGGTACATCAGAAATATCGGCTGACTTGAAGCTTGCCAGTCCCATATCCTCGAACCCGCTGCCATTATGAAAATCCACATAAAAGCGGACATTTTCTTTTGTCGCTTTCGAACAGAGGTTGCCGCCGTAGCCAGTGCTTTGCTTGATACTTACGATCGCCTCGAGCCGCTGCATGTACGGGTTATATCCGATGCAGGTGATCTCTTCCCAATGAGTGATCGACTGAGGTTTTACAATGCCAAGTGAAATATTTAGTAGCAGGTTATTTCGTTCGGGCAGGAGTCGCAAGATCTCCTTCGAATCGATCGCTGCTGCAGCCGTTGCTGCCGTCGCTTTTAATTGTGCCATGATAATTATATATTGATGATAAGGTTACGCTTACTCTGTTTTCGGATTTTCAGCAAACTCCGTCCGACCGATGGTTGTGGTTTCTATGGTCAGGCAAAAGAAAAACGGTTCCGGCTGAAAAAGTCGGATCGTCTATGCAAACTAATTTGTGTTTTCAGTTACGCTGTTGTTGCGAAATACGCAAGAGCTTCTTCTTCGGTTATTTCCGTCAGGATGTACGGACAGATCCTGCAGGCATCAGCGCCGGATTGCAAGTACCAGCGGCAATGAGGCCGTATGGAGCATTCGGGGAGTTCGCTTGCAACCGGTATCGAATCAAGATGCTGCATGGCACGGTCCGAGACGCCACAGCGTGAACCGCTCCATTGCACGCAGCCGCTTTCGACACAGGAATTGGCAAAGCGAAATTGCTCTTCCGGCTTTCCGTTTTTCGTAGCGTTCTCAACAAAATTGAGATCGATCTGAAAGACGGTTGGCAAGATAGCAACGGTACCGTCGTCCTGGCGAACACCGAGAAGCTTAGCCCCGGGCTTTGCCCGAGAACTCGGGCAAAGTACCTTGCTGGCCGCTTCCATAGCGCTTATAACTGGCCGCCAAGAAGGCCTTCGAACGTTTTATCGTTGATGGGACGGGCAATGATCCCATTAATGATCGGCCCGAGATGCCAGTTATCGATCGGCACTAACGCGACCCGGCCGCGGGAATTATGCTTTGATAATTCGCTCGAGACAGCTGATTGAATAGCGGAGTTGATCATTATGCGCTGATCATCGGACAGTTTGATATTGCCGAGATCTACAGTGAAGGTGTTTTCTTTCATTGGTCTTATTGTATATGATGATAGCATTCCCACTTAATCCTGGGGATTTTAGGCAGTTTGTGTGTAAACAACCATTTCGAATGAGCAAACTACGTTCAGGCGAAATGTGTGGGTCTATGGGCAACAGGGTTGGGTTAGGGCCCTGCAGGCGCTTGTACATATAAGGTTGGAAGCAGTTACCTTTCCTTTACGTACCCAAGCAAACTAATGGGTGCAAATATATGAACAAAAAATCCGAAATCCAAATGTTTTTCAAATTATTTTTTTATTAGTGTTTGTGGTCACCTAAGGTGGTAGCCGCAGGCTTTAGCCTGCGCTCTTTACTGATGAAGTAGTTTATCCGAAATACGCAGGCTGAAGCCTGCGGCTACCGGTAAGATGGCACTAAAATCACAATGTCATTCCGAGTGAAGCGAGGGATCCCCTGAGGTATTCGCGAATACCTCAGGGGATTCCTCATTCCGCTTCGCTGCATTCGGAATGACATTGAAATATCGTACTGTCATTCCGACCAACGGGAGGAATCTGGGAGTACTATACTTTATAAGCTGCTGATTCGCCGATAGATTGTAGTGCTCACAGATTCCTCACATCGCTCCGCTCCATGCGGAATGACAGGATTAGCATAGAAATTATTCTTGGAGCGAAGTATAACCCAATCTTGTTAATGCTTATCTAACAACATTTTCTCACGCAAGAAATGGCAACGAACGTGGTAATGCCCAAGATGGGCGAGAGTATTACCGAAGGCACGATCCTTCGCTGGCTCAAGCAGCCTGGCGATCAGATCAAGAAGGATGAGTCGATCCTTGAGATCTCGACCGATAAAGTCGATACCGAAGTACCTGCTCCGTCGGCAGGTACGTTATTGCAGCAGTTAGTACAGGAGAAACAGACCGTTGCTGTCGGTACTCCGATTGCCGTTATTGGCGAAGCCGGAGAGAAAGTCGATGCACAGCCTGCAGCTCAGGCAGAAGCACCGAAGCAGGAAGCTCCCAAAGCTGAAGCTCCTAAGCAAGAATCAACTCCTGCACCATCCCAACCCTCATCGGGTAACGAACAACCCGTCGTCATGCCGAAGATGGGGGAGAGCATTACCGAAGGTACGATCTTGCGTTGGTTAAAGAAAGAAGGGGATTCGGTTAAGAAAGACGAACCCATCTTAGAGATCTCTACCGATAAAGTCGATACCGAAGTACCTGCTCCGATGGTTGGTACCATTACAAGAATTGTTGCAAAAGAAAAAGAAGTAATAGCTGTCGGTAATCCGGTGGCTTATATTTCAGGAAGTGGTGGCGCAGCACAATCTGCTCCGGCACCGCAGCAAAGTGCTCCGGCGGCACAAGCTCAGCCACAGCAGACTCAGGCCGCTCCGGTATATCAATCTACCGTTGCTACACAACCAGCAGCTCCGATCGCAGCACGCTCTGAAAGCGGGCGTTTTTATTCTCCGCTTGTTCGCTCGATCGCGAAGCAGGAAGGTATTTCTTCCGGAGAGTTGGATTCGATCGGAGGCTCAGGACTTGGAGGGCGTGTTAATAAGAATGACATTCTGAATTACATTGCCAATCGCGGCAAGCGTCCGGTTGCTGCTCCTGCATCAGGAGGTGCATCATTCAAACAAGCTGCTGCTCCAAGCGGCCCGACGGTTTCCTTCGCTACTGACATGACGATCCCGATGGATAACATCCGTCAGAAGATCGCCGAGCACATGGTGCGCTCGAAGCATACCAGCGCTCATGTGACAAGTGTCAGTGAAGTGGATATGACGAACATCGTCAAATATCACGCTCAGCATAAAGATGAATTCCAGAAGCGCGAGGGCATTAAGCTGACGTACACGCCAATCTTCATCGAAGCGATGGTTCGGGCCATCGGCGATTTCCCGTTCATTAACTCGCAGATTGATGGGACGAATATCATTATAAAGAAAGATATTAATTTTGGGTGTGCTGTCGGCTTGCCGCCAGTCGAAGGTTCACCGCTTCCACCGGGACTTATTGTCCCGGTTATCAAGCGTGCTCAGAATTTGAATCTTAACGGTATCGCCCATGCGATTGTCGATCTTGCCAACAAGGCAAGAACTAAGAAGCTTACTCCTGATGATATTTCAGGTGGTACGTTTACGCTCACGAATCCCGGTATGTTCGGCAACCTATTCGGTACGCCGATCATCAATCAGCCGCAGGTTGCTATTATGACTACCGGTGCTATCGTGAAGAAGCCGGTCGTCAAGACGACCGACGATGGGGAAGACTTTATCGCCATTCGGCCGATGATGTTCTTAGGGCTTTCGTACGATCATCGGTTAATCGATGGAATGTACGGCGTTCAGTTCACTGAGCGGGTGCGGTATTATTTGGAGAATTTTTCGGGTGAATGAGCTTAGACCTTGCGTCATTCTGAGTTCGCCGAAGGCGGACGAAGAATCTCTTAAGGTTTTGAGTGCTCTATCATTCGCGAAGAACGAAGGGGATTCTTCACTTCGCTTTGCTCCGTTCAGAATGACGGCGAGTGAAAAAGGACTTAAAACTCAGAATTTAGGGCTCAAAAATGAAAAATTCGTATTTTTGCGCCTCTCGCAGTGATGCGACTTTTTGAATCGGGTTGTGTTATACCTTTAACGTTGTGTTATTTACTCATTTAGGTAGTTTCTGTAACTAACAATGAAGCAATATCTTACAAGACTTTATTCGCTCGCGGTACTCGTTGCCGCCATTGCTGTTTTATCCGGCTGTAAGGACACCGCTCCCGATCCCGGCTACGTCGATTTCGGCCAGGTTCGTATCATGAACTTCATTAAATGCGCGCCGCTGAAGATCGAGATGATCCCGGACGGCACACATGATACGACAAGGTTAAC
>DASTAO010000401.1:0-6330 GCA_035712525.1 Kapaibacterium sp. (SeqCode) | reverse complement strand
TCGTATTTGCTGCCGGGAATTGAGCTTCAGTTGAGAACTCACAGATGAGTTCGTTGCCATGCATTACGCGAATATCAGCATCGAGATCGGTAGTGCCGCTATAGGCTGGAAGTGATTTTGATTTTTCGATCTTTTCTTTTGCATGCTTAATGGCATCATCGGCAGACGTATTTGCATGGTCGACCATGGCGTCTGCACTGAATGGCTTGCCAGTTGTATGCTTGACGAGATCCATGAATGACACCGAGTTGCCGGCTTTCCAATACCCCTCTTCGAGTTCAGGCCCAACCTTCGGGTTGTCAGTGATATAGCCGTACTTATCGATAAAATATTGTCGTGTCTGGTGAACTGCCATCTCAGCGAGGACATAGCCGTGATAATATGCACTCGATTCACCGGCAAGAATATGCGGCACAGCAAGAATCGGCCGTGGTGCTTCTTCCATGAAATACATATTGTGCTCGGTCTCTTGAGCAATGCGGTAGACATTTTCAGGAGTTAACTCTGAATCGGAAAGCTCATACAATGCCTTTTCAAAATAGCAAACACCAAGCATCGCTCTGATGCTGATAACTTCGAATGGCTGAGTCTGGCGAAGTTTGCGCTCGAGGAGTTCGAATGGGATGGATTCTCCTGCGGGGTTCTTGGCATAACGGGTAAGCCAATCGGCATCGGAAAGAATCGAATCACAGAACATCGACTGCGTTTCGGCATAAGCTACCGATGTCGGGGCAAACTCTTGAGCGAAGCAGGGAGCATTCATCTGTACATTCGAAAAGTGAGCGGCATGGCCACCTTCATGGAACAGGGTATTCAGCGCTTCTTCACCGGAGCCAACTTTATTCGGGATGGCGTTGGCAGTAAAATTAATTCGTGCCGAATGCCATTTGCCATGCTCGATCCAGGCCGGGCTTGGGCCATGCATAAAGCCATTCTCGTATTTACCTTTGCGATCAATGAGATCAAGCGTAAGCTTTGCGCCGCGATAGCGAATGCCAAGAGCAGCGAATGATCGCACCCAGCGTTCAAGACCTTCAGAGAACGGAAGATAGGGATCGAATTCTTTTAAGATATCTCCCGAACGGAGGTATTCATAATTCCATCCACGACGAGCTTGCTCACCCTTTTCTTTTACGAGTTGCTCGATCGCACGCTTTGCGCTTTCACGAGTACGAAGTTCGAGATCATCGAGCAGAGCAAATAATTCTTTTTTTGAAAGACCTTCGGTGCGAGAGACTTTCCAATCGTAATAATCTTCATAGCCGCAGAGCCTGCCAAGCTCATTGCGCTTACGAACGACTTCGATGAACTTGCTCATCACGAAAGGCCCAATACTGACTAAGCCTTCAAAGGCTGCTTTACGAACAGATTCATCGCTATTGACTCGCTTGATATTAGTAAGCTCATTCGTTGTGGCTTTATGAAATTCACCGGTATGAGGATCGGTATATCCAAGGTTCATTCCACCGCGAGCAACCAATAGTTCTCCCTCAAGAGCAACGATGAGTTCTGAAAGCTGCTTTGCTTTTTCATCTTCAATCGCATTGGCTTCAAAGAATTTTTCCCAACCACCGACAGCAACTGCTTCTTCCGGTGAGGCTGAAACACTCTTTGCCAGTTCACGAAGTTGGATAAGTTTTGTCGAATCCTGAATGAACCTGTTGACGGCGATCTCAGCTTCGGAGGTTTGTTGCTGCGATTTTGCCGGATCGTTCGAAAGACCCATCTTCGATTGCCAGAATGAATCCTCTTTCCGAGTGAAGACTGTCAGAAATTCAGAATTGAGCTGGTCGATATACTTTGAGAGCGACGACATGTAGTTGTTGTAATAATTAGTAATATGCCGCTTATGAACACCAACGGTCGTAAGCATCATTCCAACTTCATTATAAGCCATTATCGAACTTTGGAGAACTAAATTTAGCGGTTTGACTTTTATACCGTGCTTTCGGGCGTATATTTGCATATTATCATTTAAGGAGAGTTAGGCTGTGTCAAGTGACCATAGCGGAAAATCAAGTTTAGAGCGCCATAATGAAGAGATGAAGCCGCGTGGCTTCTCGAAGTGGCTCTTTGGCGAAATGGGTGGTACGAGAATTCCTGTTCCAGAAACCCATACTCCCGTTCACCATGAACCTCAGGTCAGTGAGGCCTTCAAGGGCTTTTTTAAGGACGCATCTGATAGTACCGAAGCGGAATATCAGAAGATGCGTCGCGAGCGTACCTTGACCGCTGATATTTCCCAGATCAATGTGCCGCCGGGGTATGTACCGGTGACCTTTGTCGAGGATGATGTCATTATCATCGCCGAAAAAGGGAAAAATATCCGTAAGTTGGCTATGGAAAACAACATAGAGCTTTACGGGGATGTTATGAAGCTCCTTAATTGCCGTGGGTTAGGCCTTTGCACCTCCTGCCGGGTAGCTGTCGACCCAAATGACGCCGTTTCTGCCCCTACAGGCATGGAAAAGGTACATTTGATCCGAGATAACCCGAAATACCGCCTTGCCTGCCAGTGCGAAGTTACCGGCCCGGTCAAGGTCAGCACCAAGCCCGCCAAAGATTATGGCTTTATGATGCGTAATTTTGTGCGGAACGCTTCCTTATTTGGGGTGTTTAGTGTAATAATGATTTTGTTACTGCTTGTCATAGGCTTTGATGTCGTAGGCAAGTGGTTTTGATGGAATAGTACAAACCCAGACAGGACCGGCGTAGTTTGACCGGTCCTTATTTTTTTAAACAAGTCCTTTGGTTATCAATCTCGATGAGTTGATTCTAATTTTGTGCACCGATTATTTATATCAATAGAAGTAATTAGAAGGTGGCTCCGGCTTCTTCCGTAATAACAGCATTTTTGAACCCCCTCCTAACCAACCCTGTTTTACCAAACCTGACTCGGTCTCGTAGTTCAGATGGATAGAACGTCAGTTTCCTAAACTGAATGTCGCAGGTTCAAGTCCTGCCGAGACCACTATGGCAAAGCGAATTTCACATCTTGGCATCGCCGTCAAAGATCTCGAAGCGTCCGAAGCATTATTCTCGAAGCTTCTCGGATCCGACGAAGTGCACCATGAGACGGTCGAAGACCAGGGCGTTCGCATTGCCTCGTTTAAGATCGGTGAAAGCGTGATTGAACTCACCGCACCACTGAACGAAACATCGCCAATTCAAAAATTTCTCGATAAGCGCGGTGAAGGTATTCATCATCTGGCATTAGAAGTCGATGATGTTGCTGCCGAACTCAAGCGCTTACAAGCAGATGGAGTGCAGCTTATTGATGAAGCCCCGCGAAACGGAGCCCATGAAATGCAGATCGCATTCTTACATCCCAAATCAACGAATGGTGTGCTTGTAGAACTTTGCCAGCACAAAAAGTGAATGTCCGACTACTTACCTCTTCCGATTTACAATAGCGATGACGAATCGCAAGGATTCGATGATGAACTCGAACAGGATGAGGACGCACTTGAAATAGCTGCAACCGGGGAGCAGATACGGCTCGCCGTTACGGTCGATGATATTCGTCTTGAAGAAAAACTAGAGAGCCTTCCAAAAAATCCAGGAGTCTATCAATATAAAAATGCAGCTGGCAAAGTGATCTATGTCGGTAAGGCGAAAAATCTTAAGAACAGAGTCCGGTCATATTTCCTAAATTATCGGCGTGGCGAAGGCGATGGGAAATTCAAGGCATTAGTTGAGAAGATCGCCGATGTCGAGTTGCTGCTGACCGATAGCGATGTTGAAGCGCTAATCCTCGAAAATACATTAATTAAAAAATTGAAGCCGCGCTATAACGTGATGCTTCGTGACGATAAGACCTATCCCTGGGTCTGCATTACAAACGAACCTTACCCAAGAGTTTTTCCGACAAGGCGGCGCCGACATGACGGATCAAAATATTTCGGTCCCTATACCGATGTAATGACACTTCGGTACGTCCTGCAAACTCTCCGGGATATCTTCTCCCTGCGCACCTGCAACCTACCGATCGATGATGATTTCATCGCAAGAAAAAAAGCGAGAGTTTGTCTTGAGTATCATATTAAACGATGCGATGGGCCTTGTGAAGGGTTAGTGTCACAAAAGGATTATGCCGAGATGATCCGTAAGGTGCGTCAGTTTCTTGCCGGACGTACCCGTGAGCTTTCGAAAGAGCTCCAAGCAGAGATGCATCGGCAAGCGGAGACAATGAATTTTGAAGAGGCAGCGAAGATCCGCGATCAGATCAAAGTGCTCGCTGAATATTCAAACAAGCAAAAGGTCGTCAGTGAAGAGCGAGTCGATCGTGATATCTTTGCCTTTGCCAGTGAGGACGATGATGCAGCTGGTATTGTCTTCAAAGTTCGCGATGGCAACCTCAGCGGCAAGCAGCAGTTTTTCTTTACCGGTGCCGAAGGAAAATCAGAACAGGAAGTATTAGAGGCTTTGCTCGAACGATATTATTCCACAACTGAATATATACCCGAGGAAATATTCCTGCCGTTCGACCTTGAAAATGGGGACACCTTCGAAGCCTGGCTCGGAAGGCGGAGCCGTGAGTTATCGAACGATGAAGATGCCGGTGCAATGAAGCCGCCAAAGATGATCGTCCCAAAGATCGGCGATAAAGCAAAGCTTGTTGCGATGGCTTCTACGAATGCAAAATTCGTGCTCGGTGAATTAAAGATCCAGAAATTAAAGCAAAGTGATTTTGTGCCGCATGCGGTAAAAGCTTTGCAACGTGATCTCCATCTTGAAAAATTACCCAGACATATCGAGTGCTTTGATAACTCACACTTGCAGGGCACCGAGTATGTAAGTTCGATGGTCTACTTTGAAAACGGTAAACCTAAGAAAGACCAGTACCGCAAGTATAAACTCCGAACGATTGAAGGCAATGATGATTTTGCGGCAATGCGAGAAGTTGTCATGCGCCGCTATGGCAGGCTGCTTGATGAGAATAGTGAGTTGCCTGATCTGATAATAATCGATGGTGGCAAAGGCCAGCTCTCTTCAGCGTACGAAGTCATGAAAGAATTGAATCTGACTTCGATACCGATGATCGGTTTAGCAAAACGACTTGAGGAAGTATTTACTATCGGCAGCTCCGATTCCATTCTGTTGCCGCGATCATCAAGCAGTTTGAAACTGCTGCAGAATGTCCGAGACGAAGCCCATAATTTTGCAATCAGCTATCATCGCAATCTGCGAGAGAAGCGAACGATAACCACCGAGCTATTGGAAATTCCTGGTATTGGAAAAAAGACGGCTATGAAATTACTGGAGCGATTCGGTTCGGTCGAAGGGGTGCGTTATACCTCTGAGCCTGAGCTGATAACAGCGATCGGCCTCCAGGCTACAAAAAAAATAATAGAATATTTTAAGGAGAAAGAAGCTCTTGCCCACATCGAAGCCGATAAAGCTGACGAGTGACGGGGTCATCCTCGGCATTGAAAGCTCCTGCGATGAAACCAGCGCAGCGGTGTTGCGCGGGTCGGAGTTGGCTTCGGTCGTGATCTCTTCTCAGCTATTTCATTCGACCTATGGCGGCGTAATTCCAGAGCTCGCTTCACGCGCTCATTTGCAATCGAGTATTCCGGTTATCCAGGAGTCTCTTGTTAAAGCTGGAATTACAAAAGATGATCTCACAGCCATTGCGGTAACAAATGCTCCCGGTTTGCTCGGTGCATTACTTGTCGGCGTGAATTTTGCGAAAGGACTTTCTCTCTCGCTTGATATCCCACTTATTGGAGTTCATCATATCGAAGCGCATATTTTTAGTGCACTGCTTGAATCGGAAAAACCTGAGTTGCCTTTTCTTGCTTTAGTCGTTTCCGGTGGCCATACATTGCTTGTCATTGTAAAGGACATTGGCGACTATGTTGTGCTTGGAAAAACACTTGACGATGCAGCCGGAGAAGCTTTTGATAAAGTGGGCAAAATGTTAGGGCTTGGTTATCCGGCCGGGCCTATCATCGATAAACTTGCTCAAACAGGAGATCCGTCATTTGCCCATTTCCCAAGGCCGATGGTGTTCGATCCGTCGTATGATTTTAGTTTTAGCGGTATTAAAACTTCGGTGCTTTATTATTTGCGAGATAATCCTGAAGTTATTACAGGTCACGTCAATGATATCGCTGCTTCATTCCAGCAGGCAGTAGTCGATGTGTTGGTTACAAAGGCAATGCGCGCAGCGGAAGAGTATGATCTTGGTGATATCGTTTGTGTCGGTGGTGTTAGTGCGAATAGTCAATTGCGTACAGTATTATCTGAACAAGCAGCCGCAAATGGCAGGCGGTTCTTAACAACGAGGCCACTACTTTCAACTGACAATGCAGCGATGATCGCAAT
>DASTAO010000400.1:0-3229 GCA_035712525.1 Kapaibacterium sp. (SeqCode) | reverse complement strand
CCGGCGTTATCGATGCAATGGCGAATAAACTCATTGCCAGCAATTGGGAATTGAAGCCGGTGCTTGATGCACTACTAAAGAGCGCCCATTTCTACGATGATGAGGTGATCGGTGCTCAACTCAAGAGCCCGGCAGAATTATTCTGCTCACTCATTCGAGAATTTAATTTGACGGTACCCGCCTACAATCCTGCCGAACCGGTAGATACCGGAAAAGTCGATGCCATGGGATACACGGTTTGGCAGGATAATAATCCGACGCATACCTATATCAATATTGCAATGACTAATGCTCTCGGACAGGATCTCCTCAATCCACCGAATGTAAAAGGTTGGGCCGGAGGCCATGCCTGGGTGAATACCGGCTCGTATCCGACAAGAAAGAGTTTAGCTTTTGGAAGCGTCATGTATCCGAACATCTTTAACGGCAGTGGCCGTAATGCGAAGGGTGTCGTGATCGGTTTCGATCCGATGGCTTGGGCTAAGTTGATTCCAAATGCCGAGACGATCAGTAGTTCAGAACTTGCCAGTGCCCTAAGTGAGGCGGTGCTTGCCTTCGATCTCGGTCCGCTTGAAAGCGAAACGGTGAGATCGATCCTGGCAAACGGACTTCCTGAAGTCGATTACTATCTCGATGGTACGAATGCTTCGCATGCCGCACAAGTACTTGCCACGTTCCCTGAATTCCAATTACTCTAAGCCAGAAAGGATAGAACCATGAAACGTAGAGACTTTTTGAAATTCGGAGCGAAGGCAGGAGTTGCATCAACAGCATTGCCGATCATGCTCGGTGGCTTTCCGCTCAGAGTATTAGGCCGCTCGCCACTCGAATCAATGCTTGCGCAAAGTGCAACGGCGAATAATAATATTCTCGTGATCATCCAGCTTGCCGGAGGTAACGACGGGTTGAATATGGTCGTACCATATACCGATCCACTCTATGCACAGTACCGCCCGACGCTCGGCGTCGATACGAGCAAGATCTTAAAACTATCGGATCATGATACGCTCGGCTTTGCGGCAGAGATGACGGGATTGAAATCGTTATATGATGATAAGAAGGTCGTCTTATTGCAAAACGTCGGCTATCCCGATCCAGACCTCTCGCATTTTCGCGGTACCGACATTTGGAATACCGCAACCGACTCCGGCAAATTTGCTAATACCGGTTGGCTCGGTAGAATGCTACAGACATTAAATCCGAGCTATCCACCGGCTTCGATACCTGAAGGCAGCTATCCGTTAGCACTGCAATTCGGCTCATCGCTTTCGAATTTATTCTTTGCTGAAAATGGAGGAATGGGTGTCGTTATTTCTTCGGTGCCGACTGATGGCGATAGCTCCGAGAAGCTTCATGGCTACGATCCTATTCCGGGTCCGCCGACCCCGATACCATATCAAGAGCTTGATTATGTTCGCACCATTGAAAAGGAGACGGAAGTCTATACGAACTCGATCTTAAATCGTACTGTAAAAACCAATAAGGTTACCTATCCGAGTGGCAGCAAACTTGGCGGCCAACTTGCCGGAGTTGCACAGCTTATTGCCAGTGGTTTCGATACAAAAATTTATTTGGTTACTCAGGGAAGCTACGATACCCATAGCAATCAAAAGACCGATCAGCCAGCGTTGCTTTCGGAGCTTTCTTCATCGATCAAAGCATTCCAGGACGATCTCGAAGCATTGGGTCTTGCCGATCGCGTTGCAATGATGACTTATTCCGAATTTGGCCGACGCCCAGTCGAAAATGGCAGCGGCACCGATCACGGCACAGCGGCTCCGCATTTTGTTGTCAGTACTCAGGTGATTAATCCCGGTGTTCGCGGCAACGATCCGAAACTTGCTCAGACCGATCTGCTCAATGGAAACCTGATGTATCAATCGGAGCATGATTTCAGAAATATCTATGCTTCGATGATGTTCGAGTGGCTCCTTAGTGGAAGCGATAGTGACAAGAACGATCTTATCAAATCGGTACTGACTACTTCGAACGGACAAACGTTCTCGACAACAAGCGATTGGTTACAGCTTGGAATTTTCAAGCCCCAGAATAGTAGTGTCGCTTCGAATGATTTTACTCCGGGACTAATGTTAATGGAGAATTATCCAAACCCTGCCTACGGGATGACGACAATCGAGTTTGCCTTACCAGCATCGATGCCGGTCGAACTCGGTATCTTTAATACAAGCGGTGTCGAACTCGAACGCCTTGTCGATGCGACGCAAAGTATTGGCAATCATCGTGTCAGCTTTAATACATCAAAGCTGCCAAGCGGTACCTATCTCTATCGGCTCCAGACACCAAAGGGATCGGTGACGAAGAGCATGATAGTGGTAAAGTAAAAAAATACTTATTTTAGAATTACTCTTATAGCCCCATAGGGGCGATATGTTGGTAGCCCCGGGCGTGAGCCCGGGGTAACAAACGTTAAAGAATTTCAAAGCTCCATAGGAGCGACATGTTCCTCCAATCTATGACTCAGGTACAAATAACATTTCGCTCCTACGGAGCTCCCAAATAAAACTCGACCTATCACCCCGCGCTCACGCACGGGGCTACCAACATTTCACTCCTAACGGAGCTGATATAAATATGTATTAAATGCTCTCCTCCTGATTTCTCGGACTCCTTTCTCTCTTCTTCTCGGTTTCTTTCTATATCATATTTTCATTGCTGCTATGCTCAGATCTCTTGTTCTTTCTGCTGCTTTGTATATTCTCTGTTGTGCGACGGCATTTGCTCAGATTCCTCGTCAGATATCGTATCAGGGGTTGATCCTTACTCAGAATAATAAGCCGATCGCCGATGGTACTCACTCGATGACCTTTATCATCAAAGATGGCAGCGGCGCAGTGCAGTATACCGGCACACAAACGGTTACTACTAAGGGTGGTATCTTTTCGGCAAATATCGGTCCGATCCCGAACGGAGTTGATTTTGGCCAGCAGTATTTTCTTTCAGTACAGATCGAAGGCACCGATATCATCCCTGCGACAGCTTTTACTACTGCTCCGTATGCCTTTCATGCTGAGATCGCAAACGGCCTTACTCCAAATGCAACCGGTGTAGTTACCAGTGTCAATGAAACATCCGGAGGGATTCGCATCGTCGGCGATAGTACGGTTGGCATTACTCAATCCGGCCAGACGATCACATTACATTCATTCGCCGTTGGCCCAGGTGGTAGCGGCGGAGTACAATCGGTGCAGTCACCTGAAAAAACGATAGA
>DASTAO010000399.1:0-8135 GCA_035712525.1 Kapaibacterium sp. (SeqCode) | reverse complement strand
GCTCGAACATGATTTGATGGTGAGTGCTCTTGGATCGGTCAGTAACGGAATGGCTTGAGGCGATACAGGAAATCCGCCGCTATTATCGGTTCGCCAGACGTCGCCATTTTGATCGACACAGACAAGGATATTATCCGTCAGCGCAACCAGCATCCGGGAATCAGGATAGCTTGTTGGTGCCGGAATATTCGTCCAGTTATTCCCGCCGTCAGTGGTACGATATAAGCCGCTCGAAATTGTCTGGAAGTATGCAGCATTCTGTGTTACTGCCATTGCCCCACTGAAAACTCCAAGTGACTGCTGGTTCTTTGATACCCAGTTACCACCTCGATCGGCTGAGACAATAACTTCAGACACGTTATTATGCTTGACAAAAAAATCTTCATTGGCCAGATACAACCGGTTTGTATCGCAGTAATCAAACTCCATACTGTAAGAATCCTGCAAGGTCTGATCGAACGGCTTTACTGTCCAACTTTGCCCGAAATCAGTCGAGACTACCACTCGTGCTGCCTCGAAAGCTGCAATTACGCCATTCCCGCGAGAAGTAAGAATATTCGGGGTGGCCCCACTATAGGTTCTAATAAAACTATTTCCTCCGTTAAATGAGGAATATATTCCATCGCGAGCACAACTGATGACAATACCGGGGCCAGCATTGATGGTATAGCGGCTGCCGGATAAACCAGGAGGCGTTTGCGCGATCCAGTTCGCACCCTGATCGTTAGTATAAAATATATTTCCCGCGCTGTTATTTCCGGCAGTACGAACAAGGCCTATTTGTGCATCGACAAAGTCGATGTTCATCAAAAAGTCGTTGATATTCGGAAATGAATTTATTTTGGTGACCCAAGTCTTTCCGGTATCAAGCGAAACTCGAAGGCTGCGATACCCACCCCATAGCACACCGTTCTTGAAATGCAGCATCCCACCCGAAGAACCGATCACCGGAAATGCTTTCGACGATATCTTAACCCATTGAGAGGAAGCTTCGGAAAAAAAAGATAATAGGATAAGTAGTACGGTTACAACCGAACACAAAGGGGAATGTCGGGTAAATTTACTACTCCTATACATTGTCCTCCAAAGGGTAGAGAGCAAGCACAAACTATCACAACACGTATTATGTAGGTGCAAAAAACACGAAATAGTGCCCGAATCCGAGATGCTACTTCACGCTCCCGAAAGCATGTAGAAAAGGCCTGTCAGCGGGATTTTATAAAGGAGGTTTCAGTCTGTCCTATTCGAAGAATATAAACCCCGGAAGCGATCGCCGTTAGGTCAAGATCGATCTGGCTATCACCGGCTTCAAAATGCCTAAATGTCGATACAACTTCCTTCCCTAAGACATCCGTAACTGTAATATACCCGTCAGTTGCAGCTTTAATGGATATATCTGCCGTTATCTTGGCGTCGGTAGGATTAGGGTGAATCCCCATGATCCTGATGTTTTGCTCCCCGAAGCCAGAGGACAAAATTAGCCGATCGCCACAATGAAAAATATACTCGAAGCCATTCGAATCGCGAGGTGAGACACTGGCGACACAATTCTGGAAACCAGGATCGTTCGGATTGAACTTAATATCATTTACGGTAATAGCCGTCGTACTATCGTTAGTAAGATAGACTTTATAAAACAGCTCGGCAAGCAACCCGTTAGGATTACCGATCGGATTACCCGTTATCGAAAACATATCGCCAACTTGGGTGACCGTATTCGAACTCGTATAATGAGTAAAGGTCAGTAGGTTTATATTGGCAACTGAGATCGAGGCATCGATCTCAGTAAGCCCTTTCGGAAGACTATCGGCATAGATACCGATCGAGACCGTGTCCGGATTCCTTGTCCGCCACACCGGAGTACCGATTCGAAGAGAATATACTTTTGGATAGATATACGATTGCGATACTACGATCGGAGCAAGTGGGACATCACTGGTGCTAATGATGAAAACTGACCCGCTATTCGTAAGACGATGGTCCGTTGTTATTGGAGTTGCAATAATATGAACTTGCTGGCTCTGTTTCGGCAGGATATTGAATGGAGGTTGCGGCTGAACACTATAACCATCACCGGTTATTGCATAATCTAATATCCGTAGCAATCCACATCCAGTGTTCGTTATAGTAATAGTAGTATCGTATGCCGGAGCACAGACTGGTTGTGTAGGAAAATCAATAGTAGCTACAGAACTCTGAAGCAGCCTTGTTGCATCGAGTATGTCAGCAGAAATAGCAACTACTGTATCGCTCGTTACGCCAGAGGCGTTACGAATATGGAGAACATACTTTGAATTACGAGATCCCTTTTGTGTCGGTGTGAGTAGTACCTTTAACCGAATAGTATCGCCACTCGCAACTGCAGTTTCAGTACCAACCCCACCACTAAAATCAGGGTCACCGTTGAATGATGTCGGAGTGACAAATACCGTATCACATCCGAGATTCGTATAACGCACTTCGGCAGAATCACTTCCGCATAGTGGTATTAAGCCAAAAGCGATCGTTGGAGTAAGTAATATGAATTCACTTGGCCCGTAAGTCGCAACACCATGGAGTGTAATGTCCTCCGACGATGATAGTCCTTCACGCTTGGTAGTAAATCTGATCGTTTCAGTAGCACTACCTTTACCTATTGGCTTAAAGTGCAAGGTAACTACGATTGAGCTATCCGGCGGGATATCGATCGGATATAACAATGGATCGATAGTAAACCCTGAGGTAAAAGTACCGCTTGAAGAAAGGATTCGTAGCGTATCGCAGCCACGGTTCGTTAATCGGATGATGCTATCTCTTTTGACATCACAGATCGAAAGGGTATCGAATTCAATAGTCGGGTTCAGAACAAGCGGCCCTGCATTATGGACAGTGCTTAAGCCTTTTAGCTTAAGGGTAAGTTGTTCGGATGCATTATCCCGAAGAGTAGAAAACGAAATGCTTCCCGAATATGCAGTAGTATCTTTCGGTTTGAAAGAGATGTGCAGTGCAAGCGCGCTATCCGGAGGCAGGCATATCGGTAATGGTAGTGCGCCGACAGTGAACGAAATGCCAAGGTTGGTAAATAATGCTGCTGTCAGGCAGATCGAATCACAGCCGTGGTTAGTCAGCCAAATAACAGTATCACGATCAGAATGGCAAAAAGGGGTGGTTCCAAAATCGATAACAGAATCGCTTACGAGCGGACTCGTCTTTTGATAAATACTTTTTCCTAAGAATCGTATAATAATATTCTTATTCTCCCCGGAGCGATTGCCCCCATAGACCAGGCTATCGGTAAAAGTACCTGTTGACGAAGGTTGAAAGACCGCCTGAAATTCAAATACACTGTCCGGAGGGATTATGATAGGCAATGTATGTGCATCAATACTGAATGGAAATGAAAGCGAACCGGGACCGGAGAGTATTCGAAGGGTATCGCAACTATGATTTCGTATTCGAATAAGGCTATCGCGCGTAATACCGGCGAAGCAGAAATTCACCGTGCCAAAATTAAGTACCGAGTCGTAGATCGTAAGCGATCCCCGATCGATGGCCGCTTTGCCAACGAGTTTGATCGTATCGTATCGCTCAACATCGCCGGAAGTCCATCTCAATATTAGCTTTCCGTTGAACGTACCACCTGTCTTCGCTGAAAAGTATAAATGAATTTGAATACTACTATCGGGATCGAGAAGGAGGGGCAGCTTGATCGAATCCATGCTGAATCCAGTCCCCAATTGATCTTTGATCGATCGAAGCGTAATGCTCGCGCAACTATGATTTGTAATAGTGACCGTAGTGTCGCTTGGCAGATCGCATCGCGCCAGCGAGTCGAACGTAATTGTCGGTTCTTCGATCGAAAGGGTTATTGGTGCCGGAGAAATAAATAGTGTCACGAACAATGCCGTGTCACGATCGCCTGCTCCGTCATTCCAGGTGATCCAAATGGTATCTTGCAAATATCCGGCGGTGTCTTGAATGGAAGTAAAGACATCGATCGTATCGGTTGCTCCGCGCGATAGCGATACCGGCAGTGTTGTTCGGGAAGTCGCGGTGATCGACTTGCTTTCAGAGCCAGTGATATGGATACTCTTGATCGTGAATGTTTTGCAATTCGGTGAAATGACGAATATAGATTCCGAATCGCTACTGCATTGCGGCATCTTAATGGTCGGAATCTCATTAAGCACCGGGAGTCCTCTGGCTGGAGGTGGGTAGCCACCCGCATTATTCGTTCGCCAAACATATCCCTGACGATCGACTGCAACCAAAATATTGTCACTGATCGCAGCAAGCCATTTCGTATCGACAAAAAAGAACGGTCCTGCAGAATCGGGAGGAATATTTACCCAGTGTGCCCCGGCATCGATCGTCCGGTATAATCCGCTATCGAGTGTAATAAAGTACGCAGCATTCTCAGTAACGCTTAAACCGCCACTGATCACATCGAGGCTCCGACGCAACTTCGATTGCCAGGTGCCACCAAGATCTCTTGTTATGAATGCTTCAGAGAATGAATCGAGACGATAATAAAAATCTTCATTAGCAAGATAAAGAACGGTCGAATCGCAAACATCGAAATCCATACTATAAGAATCGACGATAGCATGATCGATAGGATATGGTGTCCAGGTTTGACCGTAATCGGTTGAAACGATCGTATTATATCCCTGAAGAACACAAACTTTTCCTGCCTTTCCATAGGTCAGTGATGTTAGCACTGGGCCAACGAAAGTCCGAATGAACGTGGTGCCACCATTGGTAGAAGTATAAATACCGTCAACAGTGATACAAACAACGGTAGAAGTATCACCTGCATAAATCGCTTCCAGTGGTTCAGCTTGCTGACCAGTTCCTGCTACCAATATTGCCTGTGGCTGCCACGTCAATCCACCATCTTTTGTAAAATAGAGCTTGTCTCCATTACAAATAGCTCCACGAAATGCATCTAAGAATGATATACAACTTATGATGCGGCCATCCAAATCAATACTGCTCAGAGGCATTGACCAGGTTTTAGCAGAATCGGTTGACTTCAAAAGATAATTATACCCACCCCAAAGTACCCCTGATTTATAAATTAATTGTCCATAAGGCGTTTGGGGACTACTGAATGTCGGAAACGAACCTGATTTAACCCACTGACCGGTACTGTCATTTGCATGTATGACAATAAACAGCATTACGGCAACAAGCCGTACCATAACCTGACGAATCGAGTGCCGCGACAACTCCCTCATTAATCAAATTATAGACCCACAACCAACGAACTAACCAGTCTCTAAGAAAGGGCACCAACTCAAAAGAGCGTCCCTCCATATATGACACCTTCCTTTGGAAAAAGGAGGTAAAAATCGGTGACTATTTTTGCCTGACAAGATACTATGTCCTGAATCCGCATAATGACATACAATTCATATCATTAGGACAAAAATAGAATATTAATTTAAATTAATTTGGAAATCGACAAAATATTTCGTATATTTGCATTGCCGAATTGCATAAGATCATCAATCAGGTCCTTTAGAACGGCTTGATCTAATAGGGGCAACAATTACGTGGAGTGCACACCCATAAGTATGGAATACAATCAGTTACATACCCATGTATTCGATTCCCGTAACCTTATTTTGGTTGCTGTTTTAGTTCTTCTTCGAGCATCCTAAGGTATTCCCAGGAGTAAATACCTGTGTCGTGCCCATCCTTCCACACTGCCTGAATGGCGTACTGCCCTATCGGAGTAAGTTTCTCGAGGAGATACATCCCATCATGAAATAACCGCAGGGGCGGAGGATAATGGGTGCCAAGTATGGTCTCCCCTTTGCAGCCGGCACAAGGACATTCATCACGCAAAAACTGGAGCGGTAAATCGGACGTATGACCATCGTCCCAGGTAAGGACGAGCGAATTGGTCGCGTTATTTCGTTTAATTTGTGTCGGACGCATCACATTTGTTGCAATTGCTCGTTCGGGCCGATATCATGAACATCGAATCCCTTACCAGGAACATTGAAATAGTTGGTATCGACGACCCAGTTTGTATCTAAAGCAACCATGGTAATGCCAATAAAGCCATTACCGGTTGAATACATCTGCTTGATCGCCAGCGTATTCCATATCCAGAATAATGCCTTGCTTTCCGGCTGGTACCACCGTTCAGCTTTATAACCAAGGGCTGTATCGACGGCCTCGAATTTAAAGTAGTTGCCCTTCATCTGCGTTTGGTAAAATTCCGTAGGGCTTGGGATGTCACTTTCGGGTAAGTGATACAGACTATCAAGCATCGGATTATGCTGATGACGAACCTGATGGTTCAGCATGTTCACGTTATACAATTCTGCAAGCCGCGTAAGATCGATCGATTGCCGGGGCATCAACCCTTCGCCGCGAAACATTTCGATGTTCGATACACGTGCTTCATATTTCCCGTAATCCGCAATGTAGAGTTCTTCAGTGCCGCGCGAGTCGCCGCTATGCTTGAGCGTCAGATGAGCATTCTTGAATGAATACCGCTTAAAGGAATTCACCTGTCCGGGCTCGGGGCCTTTCTTGCAGCCGCTATAGATCGCCAAAGCAATGAAACAACAGAAAATAAAACCTACACCTTTTTTCATACAGCTTCAATGGGATGAATCGTTAACAATCGCTGGAAATAGGCAAGCGATAGTTTTTCTGATAACGAATTGGTCTTCAGCCGGTCGTTGAGGTTCTTGAAATCGACCATATCGAGCGGCTGGTCCTGATTAAAACAGCTAAAGACGAAACCCGTTTCCTCCTGCGTTATGGGGTCGACATGTTTTTGCAAACATTGCGCACAAACTTCCTTCATCATGCACTGCATCGAAGAGTTGATCGAGCCGATCGCAGCATGGCCCTGCTTCATCAATGGCGCCAGTGGCCCATCACGGCGAGCAGCTTTCACTGCGGCCATCATTCGATCCGAACCAATGGCAATGATACGATCGACATCATGGAATGGATAAAGCCGTTCGACGCCAAGTTCACCATTGTGATAAGCAAGCATTGCCTGAATGATATTGCCTCTAAAATGAGCGTCCTGCGGACGGTTGGAATCGATATGTCTTCCGGCATCGCTCGACCAGATGACCTGATCGGTTGCCGATTCGATCTCTTCACGCTTAAAAAGATCTTCACCGAATTTATAACCTGCGAAATAAATGACTTTATTATTATTTTCTTTCAGAGCCTTTGCAATGCTGAATAATACCGCATTACCAAGTCCGCCACCGGCAAGAAGCACCGTTTCATTCTCAGGAATTTCAGTCGGTGTGCCGGTCGGGCCCATGACAACAACGCGCTCACCGCGCTTAAGCATCGCACACTGCCTGGAGCTCGAACCCATTTCAAGAACGATAAGCGAAAGCAGGCCCTTTTCTTTATCGACCCAGGCACCAGTCAGGGCAAGGCCTTCCATTGTTAATGCCGTACCCTCGATGCTCGTCGAATATTTTTCAAAATTTTGAAGACGATAAAATTGTCCCGGATGAAAATGCCGCGCCGCAGCAGGAGCATGGACGATGATCTCGACGATCGTTTTCGTCAGGCGAACGACATCGGTGACGGTTGCGAGCAATTCACCATCGAGCATTTTTCTGAATGAGAACCAACTTGATTGCGGCTCGCTCGGACGTTCGGTTGCCTTTCCAAAAACAGCATAGACAACATTCGGATAACCGTCCTTTGCACTAGCCATTGCTTTAACAACGTTCCCTGCATAGCGGGGATGATTATCACCGTAGTAGGTGATATACTTCCCATCTTTATTATAGCCGGTGAAGAATCCGTTCTCATCTTCATGGAAGGTGCCGTTAAGCGTATGGGGCTGAAAGAAATTATTCCATTTGTCTTTCTTGAACGTGCCGGGATACTCGCGCTCGTAGATCGTATTCGGGCTTGTTCCGGCAGCAACACAAACGGTCTTTGCGGCAAGCTCGACAAATTCGCCTGAGCCCCTCGGCTTTCCATCGATCAATTTTTGTCGTTCGAAGATCATCGACTTGACCGCACCGAAATCATCAGCAACGGCTTCGGTCGGCGACATATTCTCGTAGTAGTAAATGCCCTCTTCAAGCGATTTCTCTACTTCTTCATGATTCAACCGATATGCCGGTGAATCATTAAGACTACGACGATAA
>DASTAO010000398.1:0-2956 GCA_035712525.1 Kapaibacterium sp. (SeqCode) | reverse complement strand
GAATTGTTGTATCTTCAGGAATTGTAGTATCACCTTTTTGCCAAAGCTCATGGCGGGCACGAATAGTGGCATCGTATTCCTGTTGGAGATTGTCAAAATTGCACCCAGGAATTGTCAGCATATATTTTACAACCCCTAACCAGGCATTAGGTATATGATCATATTGATAAGTGCCGGCAATTGATTTTAAACAGGTACAATAATAATAATCATTCTGACTTAAGTATATGACAGAAATTAGCCAGTCGCGATAACGCCAATAACGCGCAGTATCTACTTGATCATAAGCTTGCACATTTGCATCCAACGCAAGAAATGCTCTATATGATTGGCTCTCCTCAGCACAAGATTCAACGTAGTGCTGTAACGTGTCATACTGCATTATAAATTCAGAAGGTATCTGCGGATCAAAGGCGTGCCAAGCAAACCAATGAGAACAACTGTCATTGCTCCACTGTGAGTTTTCAATGGAAGTAGGGTTGCTCTTCCAATGGTTTCGCAATGAATCATCCTGCGTTCCAAAGTGACCGTGGCAGGTTACAGTTGGCATAGTAGTTGAACTCAGTTCGGTATTCGACGAACTAGTACCAGTCAAATCAACCCATCCATTAAAAACAGCAGTTTGATCTGAAATGGGATCCTTCCCATTCCAATAATTAAAATCAACATTACCAAGAGGCCATGGGGCAGGACCGCTAGAACCGAGAGTAGAACATCCTACTAAGTGTTTGTTATCCCAAGTGGGATGCCCAGAAGGAGGTATAAGATTATTTTTCCCCCAATTGGTCCAAGTCCAAAGCTGATTGGTATTTCCTAAAATAACTATAGCTGGAGGACAAAGACGAATCTGTCCATAAAAATACATCCAAGTCCACCACGGATCATTAGTCGTTCCATTATTAGCAATTGTATTAAATGCACCAATATCAATACCGGAAGTAGTGCTTGCACCATGGAGCCCTGAAAGATCAGGTTCCGAAGAAGAGTAGACTGCATCTACCCCCATCAGATCACAATTTGTTATAGAATTAAAGACCAGTTTTGGTTTATCAACCTTACCGCTATAATATCCTATTTCACAACCATCGATCTGGTTGAGCTTAACATAGCCTTTGTAATGATCTGTACGAATTCCAGTCCCTACAATACGAAGTGTATCTGACCACCCATCAGCAGGGTCATCATCGATTAGGCCATACATTGAAGGGTGGGAAGTTTGAGCATATGGTAACCAAATATAATTATCAAAAGTAAGACCCGCTATAGTATTACTACACAAATAGCTTGAAGTAATGGGTATTGGATTAGCGCTTGTGGAGACGCTATTAAGGTAAATTCCATTGAAATAGGTATTACAACTTACAGTATTCCCTACTATATTTGCAGTCGAGTTAGTTAATTGAATGGCCGATATTATTTGCCCTGGCACGTCATTATATGATGTGCTTGGAAAATTATTATTCTCAATGTTTAGATTTTGGAAACAATTTTCCCTATTAAAACCCCATATTAAAAGTGGTGAATGACCTAATGGATTTGAATTCGCATAATCAGCAGTGGTCATTCCCGACAGATTCCTAAAGGTATCAAGTGCAATAGTAATGTTTTCATAATCATAAGAATCATCCGACCTAAAAAGATATACCGAACTATTAACAAGTGGCGAAAGTGTCATATTTTGGATCGTCAAACCAAAATGAGGATCTACTATAGAGAATCGAACTCTATCTGCTATCCCTCCATCGAAAATAAATTTATTTGGAGATGAAGAAGTGGTTCCGTTCACAAAAATATAACTATATCCTTGCTCAAGATTCGAATAATTCGTAGCGGTTGAGTGTAAAGAAGTTATGCCGGAACTTGAACTTCCAGAACCAGTAATTTTGAAAAAGACGATATCTGGGTCTGTAATAGGAATATAGGAATTGATGAAACTATGGTCAATAATATTTCCATCGGTTTGGCTAACAAATATAGCTGTTTTGGGATCATTTTGAGTAGTTCCGATAGCCATCGGTTTCACATTCTCTTCATAAAGTAACTCTGTTTGCCCACCACTGGAAGAAAAATTAATTGCCGGAAACGAGCAACCGCCATGAACCCTTAATCTTGCATTAATGGTCATGTCTGTAGCACCGCTTGGAGGATCTGATGTATTGTATGATCCCTCACCTACCATTGAGGTCGTTGCCGGCACTAATATTGAACAGTCTGCAGAAGAGAATACAGAAGGGCTCCCAAAGAAGTCCCAAGTTGCTCTATCTTGAACATTAATACTACCACCCGCACTAAAATATGTCAAAGGATAGGTATACAAGTTTGATCCCGGCACCTCAAAATCACCACTTGTTGATACTATAAAAGTAAGATCGTCATCTAAAAATGTCAGACCACCGATATTAAGATTGGTACCAGTAGAGGTACCAGATCCTCCGGTAAAATGGAAATTGTAGCCGGCAGGTGGAGACGAATTAACCATATGGTTATCTATCAAATATAATCCATGGTCAGTACCGTTTTGAGCACCAAAATTTGGGTCAGTCCAAATAGTTACTTTTCTTGGAGTAAATCCACTACCATTACCCGCGGTACAATAACCATCGGTTGCAGCACCCCCAATTGATGATGGGCCAACGTAGCAGTCATTAGTAATTAGAGTATTTTCCTCAATATATCCATTAAAATTTTTACTAATATCACGGGCATAAAAATGTTCTCCTGAACTTTCAACTCGCCAATGAACATGAATTCCCATTTGATTTACTGCGCCCACATAATTGTCCGGATCGGTTAAGACACCTGTAAGATCTTGATTTAGTAATAACTTACTATCTATAGGAGTGCCAATAGCGGTAGCTATACCAGCATTAGGTAATTTATTATCCCACCCCCGTATAATCACTAGTGGACTAATTGTTCCGGTGGCAATAGTATAATTAGGCTGGTATAAACAATG
>DASTAO010000397.1:0-3721 GCA_035712525.1 Kapaibacterium sp. (SeqCode) | reverse complement strand
ATTTCATCTTCGGGAGAAAGAGAAAGATTTGTCAGATTCCAAACGTATGGCACTTCCTGATCTTGCTCGGAATAAGAAGCCATCGGAAGGCTAATCCATTTATATTCTTTTTCTTCCGGGACGTACTTTGATGCCCGGAGTCGGTAGCCTAATTTCAAGCTACTAAATCCGTAATCGTCATGGATCTTCATGAGCATCGAGACTCGCATCGAACTCGGAAGTTCGGAATGTTCCGAAGGCTCGAGCAATACAATGGCCGGAGCTTCGTCGGCTGTCAGGGCGACGGTATATTCGATCGGATGTTCGCTCTGGATCGAATCGGCATCATGCAGAACGATATGATACGAGCCGGGTTGGCGAAGCGATAAATTTCCTTTTGCCGAGGTACCGTCAACCGTCAAATGGTAGATCAATACCGAATCGGCTGGCTTTGCAATAGTTTTAGTGCTATCATCGGCGATCGTTAATCGTTGCGGATGATAGACGAGATCGGCAGCAATGAGCGGCTTTGATGAAGTTACCTGAAAGCTGGCAGCGCTACCGGCAAGGGCAGTAATATCGCCGAAGTTATCTTGCAGTAGTTGTGATTTTTGTCGGGTATAAGCCGGGGGAGTGATAGCAACTGAGAGCAGTTTTATTACCGGGCGTTCGAGCGCTTCGATATGAAAATGCTCCGACTCGATATCACGAGCATCAACAAAATACTCAGTCGAATGTTGCGGACGCAATTCGTACGTAAACTCGGTCATTGCCATCGCACCTTTTGTGGCAGAAGAATCGATCGATCGGGCTTTTAATTCTATCTGCTCGAATTCACCGGCTTCACCTTCACGAAAATGCAGTTTAAGTGTTCGGAGCTGTTCGCCCTTGGTGCGAATAACAACCTGTACGGCTTCGCCGCGTAGTGTCTTAGTATTACCAGGTTTTACAAAAAAGACGAACGGTGCGGGCTTTTGATAAAAGGTCCTGAAATGAGTAAGGCGATTTGCCGCTGCCGACATTTCGCCGCCCGGAATAAGAAACGAACCGAACGAAACGGCAAGCATAAGAAAGAATAAGATGAGTCCGCGACGCATCGGGCGTTCATCTATAATAGCATTGAAATCCAGATGGCGAACCGAACCATAGGTGCTGGCAAAGGCTGCACTCGCAAACGATGATGCGGCTACCGGTTGATTGCGAAGCTCACTCGAAAGTTGAAGGACGTTAACGAGCCGATCTTCTACCTCAGTAAATTTCTTGCCAATGAGGCCGGCGATCATTTCATAACTGGCTCGTTGGCGAAGACCAAAGTATTCAGCGGCTGGTGCAGCTGCCGTTGCGAATATACTTACCAACCCTAAGGCCAATGAGCTGAAAAATAGGATCGTTCGTCCGGTTATCGATAAATGAAAGATCGCTTCCGTACCGATGGCAAGGAGACCAATTATAAGGATCAGAGTGAGGGAGCGAGATAGCCCAATACCAAGAGCGACCCGTTCGCGGCGATGGCGAAGCTGGTGCAGGCGGTCGATTAATTCTTGATAGAGCTCTTGAGGCATGTAGAGGATCGCTACGAACTGAAGTTGACTGTTGTTTCATTTGTAACCGATTCGCGGCTGGCGGTGTTCCTACGCCGTAACTTGAGATTTTGACTACGGGCACCATGTCCGAAACGACTACCCATAACCCTAATATTATTTCGCGGATAAACGGAGACTACCCACAACAGTTGTCACGGGGTAATACCGTCCTTGTCATCGCTTATTATTTCCCGCCGATGGGCCTATCGGGGGTGCAGCGAATCATGAAGTTCGTGAAGTATTTGGCCGATTTCGGCTGGAAACCGATCGTCCTGACGACTCCGGAGGATACGCCGTATTATGCGTTCGATGATACACTGCTTGCAGAATTGCAGGATGAGATCGATTCCGGGAAAGTCATCATCTATAGAACCCAAGCTGATCCGTCCTTAAAGCGAGTCCAGAAAAAAGGCGAGGTGATGAAGTTACCTCGGCGTGGTTGGCAGCGATTGCGCTCGAAGATCGCGCAGATCTTCCGTCAGCCCGATAGCCGCATTGCCTGGAAAGAGATCGCGCTGAAAAAAGCCGATGAGATCTTTGCCGCTCATAAGATCGATGCGATCTTCTCAACTGCACCGCCGTATACCGATTTTTTGATCGCCCGAGAACTTAAAGCAAAATACGACGTACCATACCTGATGGATTACCGCGATGGATGGGTCGATAATACGGCGATGAATTTTTATCTGACTCCATTTCATAAGAAAAAAGCTCGGACGATGGAATACGAAGTCCTTCGCGCAAGCGATGCGATCACCGTTGCCAATCGGAAAATGAAAGAGGTATTGCTTTCAAACTATCTCTTTCTCGATTGGAATGATGTTGCGATCTTACCTCAGGGCTATGATCCAGCCGATATGGAGCAAGCTGCTCTATTGGCCGAGACGATGATGCAGCCAGATCTATTTAGGATCACCTATACCGGCGTGTTCTATTTGCTTGGCACTCCGAAAGTATTCTTGCAAGCGGTTAAGGAAGCGATCGCAAAAATGCCGGAGCTTGCAAATTATCTTGAGTTGCAATTCATCGGTGTATTGCAGAAAGAATATAAAAAATTCATCAAGAAAGCAAAGCTGGAAACGATCGTCAATGAGCTGGGATATCTTCCTCACATCGAAAGCGTCGCCCGGCAATTGGCAAGCGATGTGCTTTGGATGACAACGCCGGATGATTTTTCTGCTCCAGGAAAATTATACGAATATTTCGGTACTCGTAAACCGATCATCGGTCTCGTTCCGAAGCAGACGCACATTGAGCGCCAGCTTATCGATTATGGCAATGCCCTCGTTGCCGAGCCTGATGATGTTGCGGCGATCACGAATGCCATCCTCCACTATTTCCAATTATGGAAAGATGGCAGATTAAAGCGAGCAACGAACGAGCAGTTCGTACAGAAATTCGATCGCGTTGCGATCACGAAAGACCTTGCGATGCAGCTCACACTGATGAGCGGAAGCCTCGAAGGCGAGATCAAAAAATTACGGAGAAAAGGGTGAAGAGAGTCCTCGTTATTATCATAGTTTGTTTACTGCCGGTTCTATCCGTCGCGCAAAAGAAGAAGCCTTCTTCCGACGCGCTGCCAATGGCCTCTACTACTGAAAAGAATTTATATACCTTCGATATTGCCCGTCCCGTCGAACATTTCGATGCGACGCCATCAGGTGATCTATGGTATGCCGTCGATAAATTTGCTCTGCTTCGAACGATCACGATAAACGGCACTCATTATGATCGTCATTTTAATGAGATCCAGCTTCGCACCACGCAAATCGCTCCGAGTGGCAACTATATGGTCTGGATGGGACTTGATCGCAGTGTCGATGGGCAAGGCTTTAACACGACAACCACATCGGTATTCAAATACGATAAGCAATCAAAAACTACTGATTCACTCGGCAGTTATCACAGCGATTATAATATGGTATCGTTTTCTCCTCGCTGTGATAAGTGGGCGGCGATATTGCCAGCAGCGAATGTTCGCCAAGGCGGCCAGCGTGATGTTGTGATAGTTGACGGTAAGATCGTCTCGGAAAGCAATCCGAATCCGCGGAAGTTTACATTCGGCAGTGATTGCTCTTCGTGGGCCTATCGCTCAACCGATGGACGCGAAGAAAATCTTATTACCGATAACGGCAAACAATTGCTCTATAAACGGACAT
>DASTAO010000396.1:0-14930 GCA_035712525.1 Kapaibacterium sp. (SeqCode) | reverse complement strand
GGATTGCTGAGAGACTGGCAACAGTTCTTCCGGGAATCTCCAGGTACCGACGATATCGGTTGCCCACCTATCAATTACTTTATAATCGAGCCGAGTGGTATCATCGAGGACTTGCTCGAAATTTTGCCAATGCAGTTTACTGAAAAATTCTTTGAAATCTTCTTTACGATGGTCAATGGCATCAGCCGATTGATCGGTCCAACGATCGTTATGGCCAATGTAACCGACATCCGTTGCCCATTCGGGATAATCGCGCATAAGCGATTCCCACTCGTTATCGAGCAGTTCGTAAAAGGTAGCTTTGGCTTCTATCTGACGGTCAGTTGATTGGGCAAAAACATGACTGGCACCACTAGTTAGTGCTATGACGGATAGAGCGAAAACAGAAAATCTACGTACAGTTTCCGTTGACGTGGGTGATTAAGTTTATACAAATATAATTAAAAAAATCTAAGAAAATATGATAATTGGTTTTTTTACATAAAATAATCTTGACCAAAATGAGAAGTTTCTAATGGCCTTGCAGCTTAATTACCCTTTGCTGAAGCCAAATTTAGCCGTTAGTTGCCTCAAAAACATGCGCTCCCGTTCGCTAAAAAATCCAAACAAAAAAAGTCCGCCAATGGCGGCGGCAAGAAGAAATAACCTTAGGCCCATCAATCCTTCCGAACTAACAATAATTTGATTCAGTGCAATAAACCGCTCGATAGTATAGATGATACCAATGTCAAAGGCAAGCAACCCGATCCGCTTCCATTCGTATGGCACCGGAAATGCTTTTTGTGAGGGAATATAGATAGCAATGGCCATTGCAATATAGGCAGCAAGTGTAGCGAGAGCTGCACCCATGATACCAAGCTGTGGAATGAGCAAAATATTAACAATAATATTTACCCCAGCACCAAGTGCTGTAATGAACGGCAATACCTTATTCCGCTCCTTGATATAAATCCCGGCGATGAAATTTGTATACAATCCCTGAAAGATATACGCAAACAGAACCACAGGAATAATGCTCATCCCTGACAGGTAGTCACTTCGCAGTAAACGCCGCCCAAAGATTGGTGTCGAAAGCACATATGGCAAGAAAAATGAAAGAGCAATGAATGCGACTCCGCAGACTAAAAGAAAATAGGTCAGAATACGGGCGAATAGCAATCGAGCTTTTGCTTCATCGGTCTTATATTGCCTCATAAAGAACGGCCGCCAGGCATACTCGAACAGGCTTACGAATACCATCATGATAAATCCCATCCGGTAATTCGCCTGATAGATACCCACTGCCCCAAGCCCAAGATATAATTGCACAATAGGTCGGTCGATCACCTGCACCATCATTGCCCCAAGATAGGCCGGCACATTAGTCAAACCGAACGGCAGCATTTTCTCAAGCGACCGTTTCGATAATTGTGGCTTCCATTTTGAGATGATCGTTGGTGCCAGAAAGACGAACTGCATTGCCGATGCGAAAAGATTTGCAACGAACATTCCTTCGACTCCCATCTTGAATTGAAGGATGAGCACAAAATTGAGAATGATAGTGACAACGATCGTTGTCAACCGAATTGCAGCAAATCGCTTTGCTTTATGTTCGAGCCGAAGATCGGCAAATGGTAGTACCGTCAGAGAATCGAATAGCAGAATGAATGCCGAATACCTGATGATGCGAGTAAGCATCGGGAGCATCGGACCGATGTCCTGTTTCGGATCGAAAAATAATGGTGGAGCTACTACCGGAGCAAGAAGTAAGAAAAGCACCGAGAGAAGTCCGGCAAAGATAAGGATAGCATTAAAGGATCCGCTAAAGAGTGTCCGTTCTTTTTCAAACTCTCCTGCTTCTCCCTCCGCTTTGGAAGCATAGCGAAAGTAAGCTCCTTCAAGCCCCAACGGATAAATAACGTTTAGGAATGCTATCCAGGTATAGAGTACACTCGAGATGCCATACTCGCTCGTCGAATGCAATACATTAACATAGAACGGAACAAGAAGGAAATTCAAAAACCTGCCAACGACAGTACTGACGCCATAAATAAGCGTCTCGCGAGATAAAGCGGCGAGTTCTTTGCGCATTAAGTAGTATCAAAAATACGAGAGAAATGAGAGAATGTTGCTATTCAGCGCTTTATGGCTTCTTGTATTTCCCCATTTTCATTGAGAATATCCTTCAGTTCAGCAAACGGAATCGTAACATCGAACTGCCCATCGGCAAATGAGGCAACCTGATAGGCGTTGAAATAAATAGTGAGTCCGGCAGGGCTTATCGTAAAACACTCGTAGTTCTCTTTGGTAGGCTGAGTACCATTAGTAACTGAATTATTGTAATACCCCTGGTTAATATCATCTAATCGTTCTTGATAGGAAGCGCTTGAAAGCGAATCCTTAAACTCCTCTTTTGCTCGTTCGATGAGCTGCGTTTTAATATCGCGGTAACAATATGCGGCAAGCCGTTCGAGATAATTTGACTTGGGTTTGAATAGATCACCTAACGAGATCCATCTGCGCTGCCTAAACGAGAATGTTCTTGTATAAATAAATAACTGCTCGTGAGCAGCGCCCATAAAGTAACATTGCCCATCAAAAAGAATACTGACAAGTGGGTAATAGGCATTTGTAATTGAATCGGTCACCTCATAGAACCCATCTATATTCTGGTCGGCAATGGTTTCTTTGAGCTCCTTATAGCGACCTTTGAAATCTATGACTGTTTGATTAAGCTCCCATTCGATGCGATGCCGAATTGAATTATCGAACAGATCCCATTCATAGTTCGGTGTAGTAGATGATAGTTGAGTTTGAGCCAATTGCGGAAACCTTGCTTCGCAATGATATTTCATTTTCGCATTGGATATCTTGATGCTATCATGCACAAAATCGATTGGCATCGGCTTTGGAGGTGTAGCTTCTGGGTACAGAAGGATCTCCGCTAAAGAGATCGGGAGTTTTCTCGTCTTTTTCTCTAGTGAATACCAGGTGCCACTAACCGTTGAACCCGAAGAGCGACTAAAAATAAATTGCGCTGTTACTTTATTGCTGCTATCCAACTCATCAAGCGTATAAAGTCCGTTTGATAATGTACCGGTAAGTGTTATCTCCTCCCCGGTTTTTAAATAGAAATATCTTCCGCTAACAGATTCACCTTCAATAGAAAGAAGCATCCTGATCGGGAGGTTTTTCCCTATCGTGCCTGAGTAGAACACCGTTGTTGCGGCAGCAGCATTCGATGCGCTTAGGAGAAGGAATATTATAACCGATCGTATCACTTCCTCAAATTTACGAATCATATCTGAGACTATTCGTCATATCCGTTAAATCCGTGTTCCCTTTTCCCGTATTTTTGCTTCACGATGAATTTTCTGATCGGCTATGGCGGCGCTTTGATCATCGCGATCTTCGCGTATGTATTTCGATCGCTCTCAAAGAGTGGGGCTGTTGCTGCTGTTATTATCGGCGGGACGATCTTTGCCTTTGGCGGATATAGTGCTTCCCTATTACTCATAGTTTTTTTTATCAGTGGGTCATTACTTTCCAGATTAAACGAGAAACATGCGGGCGCAAGAAATTGGCGGCAGGTTTCGGCCAATGGTATAGTACCGATGTTTGCAATACTGCTGCTCTATTTGCGCCACGATCTGAGGCCTGAAGCAACGCTGTTATATTTGGGTGCTCTTGCTACCGCTACGGCAGATACATGGGCCACTGAGATCGGGATGAGATATGGAGGTACAGTACATAATATTTTGTCATTTTCGAAAATGAAGAAAGGGCTTTCCGGAGGCGTTACGCTCGTGGGAATAGCCGCAAGTCTTGGTGGTGCACTACTAATCTCATTGTTATCAATGATTTCCATAGGGTCAGATGAAGGGCTCTGCGGGTTAATCTTCGTACCGGTGTGGCTTGTAATTCCGATTGCCGGACTTTGCGGCTCACTTATCGACTCGGTGGTTGGAGCGGCTTTTCAGGCGAAATTCATGCTGGTCTCCGGCGAGATCGTCGAGGAGAACCATCGGTATCATTCAGAGCTTGCCAGCGGGATAAAATGGCTTGGAAACAATGCAACCAATCTGATCGCTACCACCCTGGGCGCATTATTAGCAGTAGGGATCGCCAACTGGTTTTAAGCTAAGGATTAGAACTGTCACGGAGTTATGCGCATAACCGTTATCATTGTATGATTCGCACGGGATTATTAATAACCTTAATTTGTGCCGTATTTAGCACTGAGCTATTTGCCCAGGTTCAGGTTGTGCTGACGATTCCGCCCCGACCTTCTGCTCGTCTTTCTGATTGGCAAAGCCGGCGGGACATGGCCTCTATTCTTATTATTAATTCAACCCGCAAAACGATCTCAGCAAAATTAAACGCAGAGCTTACATTGAACGGTACAAAAGTTGCTTCGACAAAATTTGAGTCGATGCCAACACTTTCCCTTCCTCCGGGACAAAGCACCTTCTACGGAGCCGATATTTTTTCACAGCAGGCCATTACCTTCTCCGGAGAAGTAAAACAGAATATTTCAAGAACCGGAATGCTTCCGGAAGGCAACTATGAGTTATGCGTCTCGTTACTTTCTGCAGAGAACCGCGAACAACTGACGGAAAATTGTAAAAACTTTTCTGTGTCAACAGTCAAGATGCCGACACTCTTAGCGCCGGCCGATGGCAGTAAGATCGTCTCCGGAATAGAGGCAAGTATTGTCTTTAGTTGGACACCTATGGTCGGCTCGCAGGCTGTTAATTATCGGCTTCGGGTAGTTGAGCTCCTCCCATCACAAGACTTGAAGAGTGCGATCATGAAAAATCAACCGGTCTTTGAGCGATTAGCTACATCGGCGACACAAATGGTCTGGCCGCAGGAAATTCATTTGCCGACTGAAGGTGGGACATTCATCTGGAGCATTCAGCCCGAGGATCAATCCGGCACACCATTACTACCGGCTGAACGATTTGCGCAGCCCTTTAAAATAATCGCACTGCCCACGAAAGATCAATGCCTAAAGCTATTAACGCAGCTTACCGAAAAGCAAGATTCGCTCATCGCCATTGAAGAAAATTACTGGCAAAGTTATGAGTTGTTCCTGAGATTGAATAAGCTCTATGACGATGCAGAGCTTCGTGCCGATGCTTATGAGATAAAGAAATTACAGGCTGAACTTAAAAGCTCGGAAGGCAAAGTTGCCATTGCAAAGCAACGCCATGAAGCAGCGCGGACATTATATGATGCAGCCGTAGAGCGATATAAGCGCTGTATCGGTCGCTAATGAATTATCCTTTCGGCATTTCGATCGGCCTATCGCGATGCAAGAGCATCCAATCGCCACTTTCAGCAAGAGCTTCAGTCCCTAATTCGAAAATGAATTCGGAAGCTTCGCTGTAATTACCACTGGCAATGACATCGGTGAGATAATCTTTCGCCTGATGGAATAATCCTTCCATTCGCTCGTACTGCTTAATATGGCCGACAAGCGCATTACGTTCGATATACGCACCAAACAATGCAGCCAAAATAGGAGCAAGACCGGCCGCCACGACAAATAGATCTTTCAATTCATGCGGCAATTCTATGAACAGCATTACTATAACCAAGCCGACACCGATATAAAAAAATGCATTGATCGCCTTCTCAAGCCGGTGAAGTTTATGATGATCGCGTTTAAGAGCTTTGGGGTAATACTTCGCTTGATCGACAACCCAGGAATGCATCACTGCCTTTGTTCGCTCGGCTATTCTGGTATCGTCAAATTCCGAACCGACAGTATCACCTTTGGGCAAGGCAGCAGTTCTCATTGCGTAACGGATCCAATCCATCTCGCTCTTTTGCTTGCGAATGTAATAATCACCTGCTGTATGCTTAAGCCCCATGTATCGCCAGAAGAACTGTACTCTCAAGCCTTCTGCCAAGGCACGATAATCGAGATACTTTGTCTGGTAATGTTTTTTCTTTGCGTAACTAAACCAAAGATACGAGGCCAGCAAGCTTCCGAGATACCCGATCAACACCTCCTGCACATCATGAAATAAATGGGCGTACAGATCAAAGAAAACGGCAGCACAAAGCACGAAACCGAACACGAACAGAAAAGCGCGTTTGGTGTAGCGCTGATAGTAACTCGCCAAACAATCGGCTGTACTGTAATGATCGAGGATGCTTAGCAGTTCAATAGAGAAATTTTCTTTCGGAAGATCACCATAAAGCCACGCCTCTCCCTGTGGTTTTTCTTTTACTAAATGCGCTGCAAGTTTGATGGTGTCGGCATTAAAAAGATCGATCTGATCGAATATCTTCTGGAAAGCCATTTCGGCATCTTCATCCGTACCGTATCCTCTGGGATAATATTTTTTTATTTCATAGGGTACCCCGTGAACTTCAGGGTTCATCACTCTAGGGGTGAGGATATGATAGACCGGACCCGTCTCCACAGGATCGAGTGGGCTCTGCGTCCTCCCGAAAATTTTCGGAACACCCTGCAGTTTATAATTTACAACCTTACCAGTGCCACCAATACTATCGAGTACTTGCCCATCCCAGAGCGCGATCATTATCTGGCTATGCTGAGCATGATACGCACCAACCTGAGCGTATTGCAAATCGCGTTCATACCCATATTGCTTCACTCCTTCGGCAGTTGCCCCCTCGACTAACGGCAGCGCAAACCAACTATGCGCAGCTGCTAAATACCGGTCAAACTCTTCTCGCGAAGCCTCAGTCTGAAAATCCATTCGATAAAGATCTGGATCGAGCGGCAACGGACAAATAAGATCAAGTCCTAATTCGAGAGCTACTTCAGCTCCAATACGATCAGCTCCTTCGGCAAGAGAAGAAAGTACGGTTAGCGGAGTCGAAGGAAACCGGTCAAGCATATCGCGATAGATCCGCTCGATGCTTTGCTTCAGAGGGATGATATCTTCCGGCTGGAGATCGCGATGGCCTGTCAGGCCAATTACGATCGGAAGCGTTTTGACATCGGGATGTTTGCGGTGGATGATTGCCATGAGACTTGATCAGCGAATACCTTGCAAGAACGATTCGACTTCTTCGACATTTTTTGGACTGCCGACAACAAGCGGGGTGCGTTGATGTAATTCCGTTGGTTGTATCTCGAGCAGACGATTACCTAATCCGTCGGTTGCTTTGCCCCCAGCCTGTTCGACAATAAAGGACATTGGATTTGCTTCGTAAAGCAATCGAAGCTTTCCCTTCTTGCTCTTTACATCGGCAGGATATAAAAAGACTCCACCATATAACAAGGTACGGTGCACATCAGCTACCATCGAACCAATATAGCGAAGACTGTAAGCTTTTTTCTGTTCTTCCGGAATATCCTCTTTACACCAATCGATATACTTCCGCATCTCAGGCGACCACTTATTATAGTTACCTTCATTCACAGAATAAATGCCTTTATGCTCAGGGATTTGTATCTTATCATGAGATAATAAGAATTCACCAACCGAAGGATCGAGAGTAAAGCCATACACTCCCCTGCCGGCTGTATAGACAAGCATCGTCGAAGGCCCATAGATCGTATAGCCGGCTGCTATTTGTTTATAACCCGGCTGCAATACGTCCGCTTCAGTGCCATCACCGCTCTCCGTGATCCTTTGGTGAATCGAAAAGATCGTCCCGATCGAAACATTCGCATCAATATTGGATGAGCCATCGAGCGGATCGAACGATAAAATATACTTTCCTTTGGGGTAATCGGCAGGTATCTTGATGAGCGTCTCGTTCTCTTCGCTTGCCATCACACAAAGATGGCCCCCATGATCCATTGCCCTGAAGATGACATCGTTGGCATATTCATCGAGCTTCTGCACGATCTCGCCCTGGATATTCTGCTGGTTGGTGGCTCCGAGAATATCGACAAGGCCGGCGCGGATCACCTCGCGATGAATGATCTTGATCGCCAGCGTAAGATCACGAAGCAAGGCGGAAAAATCACCCGTAGCACCATTAGATGCCCGTTCTTCGTCGACAATATGCCGCTCGATCGTTATGACTTTATTAAGCATTACCCCAAATTTACGAAGAGAATGGCTATTAGGGCTTAACCTCTTCCCGTATGGCCAAAGCCGCCTTCGCCTCTGGAAGTATCGGCAAGTTCATCTACTTCAAGTATTTCGACTTTTTCGTACTTGGCAATGATGAGCTGCGCAATACGTTCGCCACGCTTAAATTCTGCAACCTGTTTGCCATGATTAATAAGAATGACCTTCACTTCGCCACGATAATCCGCATCGATCGTGCCCGGAGTATTTAAGCAAGTAACTCCATGCTTTGCCGCAAGACCGCTGCGAGGCCGAACCTGACCTTCATAGCCCTCAGGGATCTCAATGGCAAGCCCGGTCAGGATCATCCCATAATCCCCCGGTAAAAGCGAAACATCCGCCGATGCGCGAAGATCGAGGCCAGATGAATGGTCGGTGGCGTAGCTCGGCAACGGGATATCAGCATCACGATCCGGAAAAAGGCGTTTGATCTTTAGGTGCATTGAGAAAAAAAGACAAAATTACGGAATCAGATTATTTAAAAAAATAAAAGGCGGTAATCCGCCCTTTATCTTGGTCTAAATGTTGAAGGCACTGCTTTTTTATCTTGATCTTTTGCCCCTATGTTGATAAAGCGTCACGATGATTACTCACCTTGACATCCTAATGACTCCCCCAACATTCTTCGCAAAACTAATTGTTGAGTCTCTCGAACTAAATAAGGCTATGTTGTTGCTCTTAACATTACCGGTGTGCCGGGCTCGTTAATGACAGCAAGCTATGTGACTCCCCAGACTAACAGCAAGCTATCAAACTTAGTAGCATCTCTCGATACTTGTACGAACCCGGTCATCCGGCAAAATCTTGAGTTTTCGTAACTGAAGAAAGAACGTCCCATAAAGCGGGTTTGTGACAACCAGTTTTAATTTATTGTTTTACAACATCTTGCGGAATTTCCCTCGCCCGTATTTTATCCTCCAGACTGAAGCTGATCCCACTTGCTGACCGTCAGTCATCACCAAATTGAAACTATCCCCCAACTCTTGAGCTTTATTAAATTATGAGATATTTTTTTGTCCTGAGTTTCTGTAGTATTCTATTTCTTGGAATCGGGGCCCATTCAGCCGCTGCACAAGACACGATCCCACGGATAACTGTGACTGCATCACAGATCGATTTTGGAAATACCCCTCTTGATTCGGTAAAGCAACGATCGTTTTTGATCATTAATACAACCAGTGACACCAACCTAGTACTCTCGGGAGCAGTTAGCTCTGTCGGTGCACCATTTACAATTGATTCAGGCGGTGGGGCCTTCACATTGGATTCAGGGGCAAGCAAGCGAATCTATGTAAGCTTCCACCCTCTCGCACTGACCTCCTTCCAAGATTCCATAGTGATCACTAATAATAGCGACTCCGCTTCAAGCCGGATCGTCGTGTATCTTAGTGGAACAGGATTTATTCCTGATACTGTACTAAAGTTTGACATATCACCGCAAACACTTGAGTTCGGAACTGTCTATACCGGTCAATCTTCACCGAAGAAGTTTACAATCAAAAACACAACAAACACCAACCTAAAACTTCAAGGGACAGTCCTTGACGCACACGTCCCGTTTCATACGACGATCGGGCTCGGAAATTTCCAGCTCAGCAACGGCCAATCGAAAGACGTAACTATCCAGTTTGCCCCATCAATCGTTGGTGAATATACCGATTCGGTGATCGTAATGACGAACGCCGATAGTCCAGCAAACCGGATCGTGATTAAGCTCCACGCAACAGTACTTTCAGCCGACCTATTAAAGCCGAAGATCGGTATCACAGTCGATACAATAAATTTTGGCCAGATGACACCAAATCCTACCCAGACACTGAACTTATTTTTTACGATAAAGAATATAAGTGATTCCGGACAAACACTAACCGTAAATATTCTTTCTCCAAGCGGGAATAATAATTTTAGCTTTGCCGCAGTAGATCATTTAATGCTACTGCCTTTTGAGTCGCAACGGTTTACCGTTGGATTCTCTCCTAAAGCCCCCGGTAATTTTTTAGATTCGATCATCGTAATATCGGATGCTGCAAAGTCACGAATTCCAGTCTATCTAAAGGCAAAGGTGGTACCGACCGGTGCTGTCGGAGCTGCTCAAGATAATCTATCTTCAGTAATTGAGGCCTATCCCAACCCGGCAAGAGATATTGTCCTGCTAAGATTTACAACCGAAAAAGTATTTAAACCTGAATGCTCTATTTACGATGTAACCGGCAAACTCATACTGAAAAATCAACTTGCTGAAACTTCGATCGGTGCCAATGCCCTATTGCTCGAGGTGAGCGAGTTACCGGCAGGGATTTACCAAATGAAGATCGACGGCCTGGAAACGCCAGGGTTGGTAAAAGTAGTGGTAGTAAGATAAAAGAGTAGCTGACTAAGCTAACTCAGCAAGAGCACTTTCTTTTTGAGCTCTGCTCGAAAGGCGTTCCGTAAGGCGGATGAATTCTGGATGAGTACGAACCGGTTCGTAGGACTCGTCTTCGAGATTAATAACTCTGCTGCCCTTATCAAGGCTCTTGTGCAAAAACTCTAACGCTTTATCAAACTTGCCGGCATCAAGGTAGGCTGAAGCCATATTATGTAGTACATTACCATCTATACCTGGCAGTTTTGCTAATGACTCCATTTCATGGAAGGATTCTTCCTCACGTCCGCTAAAAAGCAATAAGATAGCATAATGTTGCCTTGTCGCCTGATCGTCAGGGTTAGCCTCAACATGCTTTTTGTAGAACGGTAATCCTTCTTCCGCTGCTTCGAGGGCATGCTTCATTTGCCCTTGCAACCTATACGAAAGTGCAAGGCTATAATAAATAGGATATCTGTGAGGATCAAGCTTTAGGCTTTCACTAAATTCAGAAGCTGCTTTCTCAAAATTTCCTGTACCTGCATATGCTATACCGGCATGTTCTCTGATCGTGGGATCATTCGGGCGAAGCGCAATTGTCTGTTCGAGGTAATGGATCGCTTCAGTATGTTTGCCCTTAAGAATACTCAGCCGTGACTTAGCAAGTAATTTATTCGATTCCCAAGGACTTCCATCGGGAGTTCGAGATAAATACTCCTCAGCAATTTCAAGAGCCTCAATACCTTCATCATAGTATTGATATAAACAGGAATACTCTCGAGCAACATTAATGTAGCACAGAATAAAACCGGGGTCGATCTGCAATGCCCGTTTGAAAATTTCTATTGCATGACGAAATCCTTCCTTCGTCTGCTTATCGTGATAACTATTCGCTTTTAGGAATAACTCATACGCCTCAATATTCTCGGTGGGGCGTACCAAGAGATCTTTCTTCTCTTTGGGTGTCAGGTGAATACTCAATCCATCGGTGATCTGACGGGCGATACTTTCCTGGATCTCAAAAATATCATCCATAGTCCCGGGAAATTTTTCATCCCAAAGCGTTGCGCCGGTATCGGTATCGACAAGATCGGATTGAACACGAATCGCATTCGCTGCTTTACGCACCGAGCCACGGGTAATGTATTGTACTCCTAGATCAACAGCGATATCTTTTGCCTTCTTAGTAGTATTTTTTTGCTGACGGGAAGTTTGCTTATCGACAACAAATAGCTTATCAAGCTTTCCGAGCATCGAGATCAACTCATCGGTTAGCCCATCGGCAAACCAATCGTTATCATGTGCTGGAGAAAGATCTTCAAATGGCAGTACTGCCAATCGCAATACATCACTTTGAACTGCTGCAGTTGGAGCGTATAAAGTTGTTGCAACAGGAGCAGGCTGAAAGTTTCTCTTTAATCCGATCTTATCCAATGCATCGGTTACTGCTTCGACATTGTCGATCTTAACCCGATGGAAATTGGCGAGGTGATATAAGAACTCGCCGCGTAAGCGGACTACCTCAAGTTCGATCGGAAGAAATTGCTTGCCGAGTTCGGCAGCAACACCGACTTCTTTAGCGACATTATGGGAAGCAAGGGAATTTTCGGAAAGAAGAACGCAAACGACGGTACACTCTTCAAGTGCAATGGCTATCTCTTTACTCCAACTTGTAGCTGCACCAATCCCGCGGCTATCGATCCAAACATCGAAACCAGCCGATTGTAATTGGCGAACGAGATTACTCGCTTCAGCGCGATCCTTGGAGGAGTACGATATAAAAATATCATGTGCCATTGAGGCAGTACACAATCCCCTAAAACTGTTGAAAAAACCGCAAAATTAAGCGGGGCATAAAGATTACATCCTATAAAGTTTATCTCTGCGATTTAATTCCGCTTTTTTGATTTCACGGCGTACTGTATATTAAAATAAAAGCCCCGCAGATACGCGGGGCCTTTTGAACTCTCTTGTGACGAGTGAAAAATGTTATTGCGCCACTCTGCCAACGACCTTAAACATAAAGCCATTATCAATAGCAGATTTAAATAGTCTATAGCCGCCTACATTGTCAAGAACGTATTCACAAACCATTACCTCAAAGAAATTCCTACTTTGCATATTCCAATCTTTAGCGTTTTGTATAGCCGATACAGAAATAATATTACCATTCCCTGTACCGTCTGGTAATCCGGTGTGATGTACTGTTGGGCAATCGTCCGAAATAAGTGTTGCTGTTATTGAAGCATTTGTTAATACAGCTTGTGCGCCTCCAGGGGCTGGAAAGCTATTAATATTAACCAATGGATCCTGAACATTGAGCCACACTTTGTAACACCCAGTTCCAATTTTTTCTATCCTAGCAACCCCAAAATTGTCATTATTTGCTATAGTACCTGCTCCCGTTACTGATCCCCAGGCATTCACTGTATTATCTCGGTACGTAGCACCAAGAATATCTGCCCGCCCATGCGTGCCTACACCAACTGGAACAACGCCATTTCCATTCTGATCATAAACAATAGAATGACCATTATTAGAGACTTCGAAGGCATTTGATAAAGCAGTACCACTTGTTCCATTACCAATGATAAACAATCTATCATTCATTGTAAATGTAGGAGAAGCTGTCGTGAAACCAGTTGCTGCAGAGGTCGTACCTTGTGCTCGATTAAAAGCTCCAATGACAGTTTGTCCGAAGCTCTGAGCTGTGAGTTGCCAACCTCCTGGGATGGTACAAACCGGCCCAGTTATAGTTGCCAATGCACCTCCGCCGATTGTAGAAAAATGAACATTAGGCTGTCCCCCGCCAACTAGCATAGTGCCTAAAGAGCCCCCAGATATTGTACAAGTTCCACCTCCATTTATTGTGTTTCCCGTTCCACCACCAATAAAAGAGTTACCCCAATTAGTAATTAAATTATTCGAGCCACCGACAATCGAAGAATTTCCATCATCTTGAATCGTATTCGTTGTTCCACCAACGATATTAGAACCACCTGCATTAAGGATCTGGTTACCATCGCCACCAACAATCACATCTAAGTCTTTAGTAATGCTATTGTATTGGCCTCCGCCGATAAATGATAAATCGGTAGCATTATTAACATCACTAATAGAATTGGAATATCCACCAACTATACCTGAATGTGTTGATTTATTCTGGATGCCATTCAATTCACCACCTCCAATGACATTATGATTATTAAAATCACCAATGACGACACCAGCTATTGTGTTCGATTCACCGGAGAAGATTCCACTAAAATGACCGAATGAAATATTGTGTGCTTTACCACCCCCAATTATTGCTGCTTCAGACTGACTAAGAGTATTATCATCACCACCGACAATAGATGACCGGTCTGATGCAGATCCTGTAATATTGTTACTATAACCACCGCCAATAACTGCTTCTGTTGCATTTGCCTGAATAGTGTTGTAATCGCCACCTCCAATTGTAGATAGCGAGGAATAAATATGATTATAATGACCTCCACCAAGGAAATCATAATTTATGGTTGTAGTTGACCCAGTAATTCCATTACTTTGGCCGCCGCCTAAAACACTATAGGTCGCATTTTCAATATTGTTCGCATTACCACCACCAAGCCAGGAATAGTCTGATGCTTGCGTAACTCCATTGGAAAATCCACCTATTATAGCTGCATCTGCAGCGTCTATGGCATTACTACTTCCACCGAGAATCGATGAAAAATCAGACGTCACTCCGTTGAAGGCAATTGTATTACCGCCACCACCACCAATTAGGGAATTTATTGCTGAGGCAGTTGACCAAATAGCATTGTTAGTACCACCGACAATTGACGACCAGTCAGCTGCAACAAAATTAGCCTCACCCGATCCAATAAAGCAGTAATCATTATTAATTTGATTTGCACCTGCTGTAGCGGAACCTCCGCCAGCAATTGTTGAACCATTGTTGCCAAAAATAGAATTTGAATTAAATCCGCCCGTAATATTTGGGCTATTCCCTCCTACAAGCTCGTATCTCATAACTCGGCCACTTCCGCTTTGAACCCCACCATCATCTACATGTATTTCAACTGCTGTACTCGCTGTGCTCGTACTTCTCGATCCAAGAAATTCAATTCCTGTTGTCAGCGCATTTCCTGAAAGGTCCCAATTAGGAGCTGCTTGTGGCTTTGTATTTCCCAATCCACCTAGTGAATTTACCGACAAACTATGCGTCTTCTCATCATATTGAAGATTCATCCCAATACCATCCTTGATGTTTAGAATAGATCCTTTCCCAGTGACTTTCTTCCCATTGATCGAAATCCCAGCTACATAATCCGTCGCCAGTTTATCTTTCGTGATGGAGTTGTCAGCTACAGTGATAGAGGTTGTGGCTGAAGCAATCTGCGTTAAGGGACGCAATTCGCTTGTGCCGTTGATTTTTACACCAAGATAGAGTTGGTCAAGATCAATACCGCTTGGCAATGTTTTGCCTGAACCAAGCAGGATATTGAAGAGGCCATCTTTTACATCAGTATTATACTCATCTGACCAAACCGACT
>DASTAO010000395.1:0-6566 GCA_035712525.1 Kapaibacterium sp. (SeqCode) | reverse complement strand
ATCGCAAGTGCTCGACCTGTAAAGGCAGCGGAGCAAAAGAAGGTACGGCTGTTCAGACTTGTCAGACTTGCGGCGGTGCAGGGCAAGTACGCCAAGTTCGTTCGATGGGCTTTGGGCAATTCGTCAATGTTGGTCCTTGCCCAACCTGTAACGGTGCCGGTACGATCATCAAAGATAAGTGTACGGTTTGCCATGGGGAAGGTCGGGTGCAGGAAGAGAGCACGTTAAAAGTGAAGATCCCTGCCGGTGTCAATGATGGAAATTATCTGACGATGAACGGCCAGGGGCATGTCGGCCGTCGTGGCGGAGCTGCCGGTGATGCGATTGTTGTGATCGAGGAGCTTGAGCATGATGTCTTTGTCCGCGATGGTGACGATGTCATTCTTGACCTCGATATTACATTTCCGCAAGCAGCACTGGGTGCAGAAGTGGAAGTGCCGACATTGAGTGGTAGGGCATTACTCAAAATACAAAGTGGAATCCGCTCCGGTACAATATTACGGATGCGGGATAAAGGCATTCAGCATTTGAATCGGGCAGGCAAAGGGGACGAACTCGTCAGAGTCCATATCGTAACTCCGCAAAAACTCTCGAAGACCGAACGCGAATTGATCGAGAAGCTTACCCAGGAGGAGAATTTCCGTACCGAAGAGAAAAAAACTGAAAAAGCAAAATCGGGCAAACGCGGTGCAAAGAGTGAGAACGCGGGAGTATTCGATAATTTCAAGTCGATGTTCTCCTAATTAAAGAATGAAGCGCTCTTGCAGTAATGTCAGCGGTTACTGAAATACTTAGGAAGATCAGGGAGCGAAGCAGAGGGATTGCTGGTAAGTTTTTCACACCTAACGAATATAAAGCTGCCCTTATTTTTTTAGGATTAGGTGTTGCTGCATTGTTATATCGTGGGGGCAAAATAATTATCCGTGCCTATTTCCCGAGTAGCCAATCAGCTATTACCCAGTTGACCGAGCATAAGAACGATAGTATTTTTGCCTATCTTTCCTCTAAAACTGCCGAGCGGGATTCACTCGATGAATCGCTGAGTGAGGATTCGATCAATAAGCGCCTTGCTGAAAAAAGCTCATCGAAATCTGGTAAAGAGAAATCATTATCTGAGCATTCGATCGCCATTAATTCTGCCGATAGTATTACATTTCAACGACTGCCTGCTGTTGGTGTTGTTACGGCACGGCGAATTGTTGCTTATAGAACATCCCGTGGCAAATTCAGAAACGTGAAAGAGCTTATGAATGTCGAAGGTATAGGCGAAGGAAAATTTAAGAAGATGGAGCCTTATTTACGACTTGATTAATGCGTATTATTTCCGGAACATTCAGAAGCCGAATCCTCGAAGCCCCGAAAGGCGATAGAACCCGCCCGACATCCGACCGCGCCCGTGAGACGCTGTTTAATATCCTCGCTACTATAGCCGATCTCGAAGATGCTGCTGTCCTCGATCTGTTTGCAGGCAGTGGGGCATTTGCCTTTGAAGCAATAAGCAGAGGAGCGTCGTCGGCGACTTGTGTCGATAGTTCAGCTGAGGCAATCGCTGCGGTCAAACTAAATGCATCAAAACTTGGGGTGAGCCCGACAAGTTTTCGTTTGGATGTTTATAAATGGCTCGAAACAGCAGCAGGCGAATACGATATTATCTTCGCCGACCCACCGTATGACGACCCCAAATTGCCCGAAATCCTTATAAAATCGATATTTGGCTCGCGGCTCTTAATGGATGATTCCATTGTTATTATCGAACATCGAACTGGCAGCAAGCTTGTGATTCCTTCGGACATTTCAGTGGTTCGGGACCGCTCTGCCGGCGAGGCGCAATTCACTTTTTTGCAACGCCGTGGCAGAGAAACCGAAAATAGTCATTTATCCGGGGACATTTGACCCGATAACGAACGGGCATCTTGACGTTATCGCTCGCGCTTCGGAGTTGTTCGACGAAGTCATCGTTGCTGTCGCGACCAATAGTGCTAAATCACCGCTTCTTAATGAAAAAGAACGGACCGAGCTTTGTTGGGAAGCGATCAGAGAGCATAAACTTCCATCGCAGGTATCAGTCGAGTCATTCGACGGGTTGCTTGTCGATTATGCCCATAGCGTTGGAGCGGTTGCTGTCATCAGAGGGCTCAGGGTGCTGAGCGATTTCGAGTATGAATCCCAGATGGCACTTATGAACCGCAAGCTCGAAAATATTTCAACGGTTTTTTTAATGCCGAATGAAAAGTACACGTACTTGAATTCGACGATCATCAGAGAGCTGGCACGGCATAAACGAGATGTAAGTGATTTTGTACCGGCTTGTGTCCAGCGCGAACTAGAAAAAAAGTTTTCATAAGGTATGACCGAAACAGAGATCGAACAACACCTTGCCAAGCGGCTCGATAATGTCGAGGACTCTCCGACCCTTCGCATTGCTGCACGCGCAACCGAACTTCGCAAATCGGGTAAACGGATCATCAGCCTCTCGACCGGTGAGCCTAATTTTCCAACCCCTGAGAATATTAAACAAGCGGCGATCAGAGCGATCGAAGAGAATTTTACGAAATATACTCCGGCTGAAGGAATTCCTGAGCTTCGCGAACTCGTTGCTGAAAAATTTCGCCGTGATAATGGCATTATGACTACTGCCGATCGGGTAATCATTACTTCCGGCGGTAAACATGCTCTTAGTAATACACTCTTTACCATTTGTGAGACTGGCGATGAAGTTATCATTCCATCTCCGTTCTGGGCAAGCTACGAAGCGATCGCCCGATTATCGGAAGCACTGCCGACGGTGATTAAGACGCACCAGAATGAGAATTGGCTTCTGACACCACAGAAGCTTGAAGCAGCGATCGGACCCCGCTCGCGGTTGCTGATGCTCAATACACCGATCAATCCGACTAGTTCGATCTATACGAAAGAAGATCTTGCTGCATTAGTACCGGTAATCAAAGAATCTGGTATTTATGTGCTTGTCGATGAATTGTATGAGAAGTTAGTCTTTGATGACAACAAACATTTCTCGCTCGGTGCCTTCGAAGAAATTGCCGATCAGGTTATCACGGTAAACGGACTTTCAAAAGCGTATGCAATGACCGGCTGGCGCCTTGGCTATGCGACGGGCCCGAAATGGATCGTCGATGCAATGATCCGCATGCAATCGCAGGCAGTCTCGCATCCTTCGTCGATCAGCCAAAAGGCCGCTGTCGAAGCGATCAGTGGGCCACAAGAATCTGTTGAGATGATGCGTCAGGCATTCCAACGCCGCCGCGATCTGGCAGTACGATTAATGAATGAGATACCGAATATCTCATTCTCAAAACCGAAAGGGGCCTTCTATATCTTCTTCGATGTCTCTGCCTATATCGGCCGTTCGACGCCGAAGGATACGCTCATTGCCGGTGCGTATGATATCTGCGAATATCTTCTCGAAGCCTACGGGCTTGCGCTTGTCGCTGGTGATGCCTTCGGCGATGCAAGCCATATTCGTCTTTCGTTTGCGGCCTCAGATGAGGATATTACTGAAGGCATAGGCTTGCTCAAGCAAGGATTGGCAAGTTTAATTTAATTGTAGGGGCCACCAGCAAGTCGCCCTTTCCTTATGCAAACCGATCCACTTCATCTACCCATCGAACAAACCCTAACGGTTCTCGAGACCTTTATTCGTGATGAAGTTCGGCGGTTTAGTTTTGAGAAAGTAGTCCTGGGTCTTTCCGGCGGTATTGATTCTGCGTTATCTGCTTATCTGGCCGTTCGTGCGCTTGGTAAGGAGAATGTCCATTGCGTGATGATGCCCTATCAAACATCAAGTCCTGAAAGCCTTTCCGATGCATATGCGGTCATTGACGACTTGAAGTGTTCGAGTGAAGTCGTCGAGATCACGCCGATGGTTGAGCCCTATCTCGCCAGCAATCCTGATATGAGTAATATTCGTCGCGGCAATGTAATGGCTCGCGAACGAATGATCATTTTATACGATCGGTCTACGAAATTGCGATCGCTTGTACTCGGGACATCGAATAAGACCGAAGGATTGCTTGGGTACACAACCCAATTTGGCGATAGTGCAAGCGCTATTAATCCGATCGGTGATCTGTACAAGACACAAGTTCGTCAACTAAGTGCAGCGCTTGGAGTACCAAAGAGCATTCTCGAAAAAAAACCATCGGCCGATCTTTGGGCCGGACAAACCGACGAGCAGGAAATGGGACTAACATATACCGAAGCTGATCGTTTGTTGTTCTATTTGGTCGATCAGCGCGAAAGCGATCATGAACTTATCGCGAGAGGGTTTTCAGTAGATCTTATTGCCAAAATAAAAGCGATGGTTGTTCGAGCCCAATTCAAACGAATGCCACCGGTCGTTGCAAAGATCGGGGCGAGGACTATTAATACTGATTTTAGGTATCCAAGAGATTGGGGGAGTTGATAATATGAGTCCCAAAGAATTAGTAACTATCTGGGTCGAGCGCTTTAACGCTGCCGATCATTCGTCAATAGCCGAGCTATATGCCGAAGATGCAGTCAATCATCAAATGCCGCTTGAAGCAGTAATTGGTCGTGAAGCAATCGCCGCAATGTTCAAACGTGAGTTTGCTAGTGCCGAAATGATTTGTATCCCGATTCAAATTCTTGAAGAAGGCGAGTGGGCAGTGCTTGAATGGAGTGATCCACTCGGCTTGCAAGGTTGTGGCTTCTTTCAGGTAAAGAACGATAAGATCGTTATGCAGCGAGGATATTGGGATCGGTTATCATTTGAGAAACTGAATGGGTTGAGGTAAAAGCTGGAAATTATATTTTTACCTGTAGACGCTAATAACATTTTAGAATTTATAACATCCTCCAAAAATATTCGTATATTAGTAGGTGAAACAATAGGCACCTATTCTTCGTATAATCTGCTTTTATTATGTTTATCTTCAACTGTTTTGGACGCGTGAATATGATCAGGGGGATTTGGTTCGGTTGATTAGTGAGGTAGAAATCGGGTGGTGTGCACAATTATAATTATGTGATATAAGGAGTTACGGACCTACTTTGCAGTGGGGTGGTGTACTGAGCCGGCGATGAGTTGGGGATTGAATGGGAAAATGATACTGGAGGTAGAATTGTGGGTCTAGAGCGGGCGAAATGGTTATAAGTTATTGTAACATTGAGAGTTAAATGCCTGTAAATAATAATAAATTCAAGAAATTAAAGTGGGTAAAAATGCGTTTTACTTGGCTCCCGACGAAATATTTCGTATATTTGTAATCTTTCGATTGTGGATAACTTAGAGGCAAGTCATCCCTGTTGCCGTTTTTGAACGGCAATTGCGGATTGCTCCTTCGAGGAGCTATGCTGATAAGATCGTGGGACAAATATAATACAATTTTATGGCCACCGCAACAAGAACAGCAAAATCAGCAGAAGATAAACCAAAGCGTACCGCTCGCGGCCGTACTCGCCGTCGGATGAAGTACATCACTGGGCTGATGCTGTGCTCTGATTGCACAAAAACAGCCCGTAAAGAGATCGTCGGCGAAGCCCGTACTCAGGCTGCCGGTGAAGCTCCGCAGCCGATCGATCCGGTAACGGGTGAGCGCCAGAGCGATAACCTTTGGGTTCGCTGCACAAAGTGCCATAATACGATGCTTGTTAATCTCGCCGCTATGTTCGACGAGAAGCCGAAGGCTCATGCTAATCTCAGTGCTTCGGAATGTACACCCTATACGCCGCAGCGCATTTATGCCATCGGCGAGGCTGTATACCATAAAGAGTGGGATGACATCGGATCGGTTGTTTCGAAAGAGATCACCGGTTCCGGCCGTCATGCGATCATCGTCAACTTCGATAAAGTTGGCGAAAAGAAGCTGCTCGAAAATTTTGTAATTGGATAATTTTTCTTCACATTTAAATACCCGTAAGGAGGGATAGTTTTGGTAGGAATCATCATTCAGGATAACGAACCGATCGATCGCGCACTACGCCGCTTCAAAAAGAAGTATGAGCGCGCTGGGATCCTTCGCGAGTTTCGCAGAAGAATGGCGTTCGAAAAGCCGTCGATCACCAATAAGGTGAAGCTTCAACGCGCTGCCCGTCGTCAGAAGCGCGTTCAAGAAGAAATGAATTAAGAAATTCTCATCTTTTTCTTAAAGCCCTACCTGTCACAGGTAGGGCTTTTTTTGTGTCATGATATTAACAAATGTATGAATTCCCATAATCTGTGGGTTGAAATGTAACTTTCGGCCTCGTAGATTGTTTTACGGGCGAATTCAGTTTACTGTCTTCCCACACAATACAACTGGCCTTCCCATCGTCTGTCGTTTTGTATTGCCTTGACAGTAATTTGGTCTCAATATCGGCGTTTCCCCAAATTGCCGGTTAGGTTCGTTCACAACAATTAATCGCTTATGAAAACTATCGTTACGACTCGTTTTCATGGATTGTGGTCATTACTGATCGCGTCTATGATATTCTCTTGCATGATACCGTCACTAACAACAGCCCAGAGCCTTGTTAAAGACTATCAAATAACCCCGATCGATGGGAAATTCCAATCGTTGACCGAATCCAAATTCGGTAATCCGTTT
>DASTAO010000394.1:0-4766 GCA_035712525.1 Kapaibacterium sp. (SeqCode) | reverse complement strand
CCAACCTGGTTTGTACCAGAAGTATTGTTAGCAAGAACCTGATTAGCAGTACCTTTGATGGCTGTTACACCGATTGAAGAAAGATCCGTCCATGTTGCATCTCCATTACCAGTCGAAGAAGTAATGACTTTGCCAAGGCCTGCATTGTGGCCATTGAATGCAAAATCAGCAGTACCATCGACAACTAACTGAGCGCCATTATCAACCCGTAGCTGACGGCCTACACCGACAACACCCTGAGTAGCACTGAAGCTATTCGAATGTGCGGTATTGAGCTGCATGTCAGCCGTACCACCAAGAGCGGTCGGAGCAACCGGAACCGTCAACGAACCATCCGGGCTAGCCATCGTGATGGTATTGTTCTGGAGTTTACCATTGGAGATCGTATTATCAGCGATATCGGCATCGACGATCGAGCTATAGCTCGGAGCACCACTGTTATTACCATGTAATACGGTGGTCGTTGTACCGGCTTCACCCTGAACGATAGCAGAACCGTTCGAGATCATGATGCTCGATCCGGAAAGCGGATCACCTGAATTAGTACCACCATTAGCGACGGGGAGTATGCCGCTAACTTCAGTGGCTCCGCCGGCGAGATTGATTGCGCCGCTTACAAGCTTCTTCGATCCGTCCGTGCGAACTGGTTGGTTAGATGCTAAATTTCCCAGAGTAGCACTGCCAAACGTCACATCGGATGTCGTACCGATAGGCTGCGGAGTTGTAAGAGTTACAGGTCCTACGTGCGATGTTGTAGCATCGCCGTTAACATAAATTTCATCGGCGGTACCCTTAACAGAGCTAACACCGAGTGAAGAAAGGTTAACCCATTCTGCATCACCGTTTCCGGTTACAGAAGAAAGAATTTTGCCAATACCGGCATTGCCACCACTGTAGGCGAATGAAGAGGTTTGATCGACAACCAACTGAGCGCCATTATCGACTCTTAACTGATGGTTTGTGCCATTAACAGCCTGAACGCTCAACCAGGTATTTTCATGGGTCATATCGAGCTGAACGTTAGCCGTACCACCAAGAGCGGTCGGAGAACCAGGTACGGTAAGCGAACCGTCGGTGCTGGTGATAGAAATGGTATTGTTTGCAAGCTTATCATTAGCGATTGTACCAACAGCAATATCACCGTCGACGATTGTACCATCGAGGATCTTTGCTGATGTTACGGCACCATCGGTAATACCGCCGGTAGCGATCTGGCCGAAGCCGAGGGTTGTACCGTCAGTGCTTACACGAAGAACATTATCAGTAGCACCGCTGATATCAGCAACATCGCCGATCGAATTATCCGAACGTCCGATAACCGAAAGAGCGCCGCTCTGACGAAGCATAGAATTCTGTACTTTGTTAGCACCGATCGTCGTAACACCAGTACCGCTGATCGTTACATCACCGGTTACGCCCGTCGAAACCCACATGCCACCGTTTGCTATCAAAAGATTGCCGGTAGTAGCAGTTGTTGAGCCAAGCGGAGTGCCATTGATCTTTACAACGGTGTTCGAACCTGCGGCACCGGTAACGTCGCCCGCGAGGGTAACACCAACGGCCGGGTTTGTCCAGCTCAGTTGTCCGGTTGTACCATCGGTGGTTAGGATATATCCTGCGCTACCAACAGTTGCCGGAAGGGTAAGACTGAACGACGGGCCTATCGCCGGAGCGGTAAGCGTAATCGTGTTCGGAAGCCCTGGGCCTCCGGTGCCGGCCAACACGAGCTTAGTCGCATAGTCGGCTTTGTATAACTGCCCAAAAGCAGTCGAGCTGATCGTCACCGTGGCGATGAGGAGAGCAGCGAGTTTCTTATACATTGTGAGTAAGATAGGTTAGTTAGTAAAAATATCCCGTGATTTTAAAAAAAACTTGTGTTCTTAGTTCGATGAGTGATACGCCCATGCCGTATTAGCAGCATCGTACATGAAGGTCACTCTTCCCTTCTGTGCCAGATAAATATCCGCTCCCCCAGGGAGATCGAAGCGGTTACCTACCGATGAACTTGCACTCTGATGCTTTATCACAATAACTTTTACACTGGTATTGACAAGTGTAATGAGTCGGCCATCACTTACTCCGGCATTGCTCATGCCGGTAAGATCGATCGAAGCAGCGCTCGTATTATTGAGCGGATAGACAGTCGCCGAAGCGGCAAGGGTAAAATTATTGGTGTTAGAGGATAGATTTGCTACACCATTAACGGTGTTTGTGATCGTGGCACCGTTCTGCGTCCAGGTTGTATTGGTGCCGTTATATCCAATGACGGCATTGGTTGTTGCACCGGTTGTGCTGATCTTCGGCAATGTTACATTGCCATCGGCGATCTTTGTAGTTGTAACTTTATTTGTGCCGATCGTCGGGTTCGGATAATTTCCAGTAAGGTCTCCACCCGCCGGGCCGGTATCTCCGGCAATGCGAGCAGCAGCTTCGGCATTAACGGCATTTGTACGATTTGTAATTTCTGCATTGATCGCAGCCGTATTAGCGGCAAGGCCGGCATCGACATACCCTTTTGTGGTTAGGGTAGTCGATGCATCGGCGCCTGTCGTTGCAGCAGATGTCGCTTTACCGGTTAGGGTAAGATTATTAAATGTCGGATTTGCTGCAGTGTTGATATTCTGCGGTAAACTAAAGGTGACGTTTCCTGTCGACGAAGAAACGTTGATCTGATTAGCAGTGCCTGTTGCGGTTAAAACACCTGTGTTCGCGATCGTATAGTTGCCGTTCGGTGTACCCGAATTCGTGATGCCGATACCGGCACCCGCTGCAACAACGCGATTATTTGAAAGCCCTGAGGCCGATGAAAATGTTAAGAACGGTTCGGAATTACTACCAGGAACGAGAGATGACATGGTACGAGTCTCAAGTACACCGCCATTATTTACAACAATGTTCGTTCCGCTCGAACCGCTCGGAAGTGACGAGAGCGTCATCCCGGCGAATGTCGGTGTTGCCCCGGTATTGATATTCTGCGGCAAAGTGAGCGTTACATCGCCTGTCTGCTTATTATTGCTGCCGGTTGTACCATTTGCAAAGATCTGGTTCGCCGTTCCGATAATCGTCGATACGTTACCGTTTGAATTTGCCTGTGGATCAGTTTTCTTATCAAGTACCGTCGGCATTGCCGTGATCGTAATGGTATTTCCGTTTGCAGTAACGGTCGTCCCTTCACCGCCTTTGATCTCGATTGCACCACTTTTGCCATTGAGCGCAGTAACTGCACCGGTGGCATTCGGAGCAAGTGAAGTTGCCATCTGTGCTGTTTGTGAATTTATGGCGTATGGTACCGAATTTAAAGCAGTGCGGGGGAGTTCAGCAGAGCCATCGATACTGACACCAAGCCAGTATTGTTTATCAAACTTGACATCGGCTTCAAGTGCCGTTTGAGAACCGATCGTGATCGAGAATACGCCGTTATCGAACTTCGGCATGAAGGTTTCGCTATGGATCGACGAGCCTTCGAGCGCGGATTCATAGAGATTTACAACGACCTGATGAACACCTGTTACGGGGTTCTTCGACGCATCGAGGAGCAAACCCTGATAGCTGAAACTCCGTGGAGTCTGCGCATATAGGGTACTTGCAATAATGAGCAATACCATGCCCAAAGCAAGGTTCGGTAGTACCTTCTTCAAGATCGTATGTACGATTAGTGAACTAATTAACCCTCAAAAGCAGCGCTGGGTCGAGCTTTGAGAACTGTTATTTGCTGCGCGGACTTAGAACTAGTAACTAACAATAGCGATGAGTTGCTATTGACATTTCCCGTGGTAAATGTTCTAAATGATCCTTCTGGGGTCGGATCATACTCTGTTGTAGTATCCCGTTGGCGGTGCAAATATACAACGCGTTTTTTAAAAATCCAAATGGGAAATAATAATTTAATAGTAGATTTGGACTGATATCTTACTCAAGTCTATACGAATCAATAAATTAAAAAATGTAAAATAAATTATTTTTTTCTCCAAGCGCTCCGTGTCCACACAAAGAACAGAAAGAGAACCGACCCACAAAACGCCATCGCCATGTCTTTCGGAGCATCGAACATATCACCTTGTTGCCCATTATAAGCCTCGGCATCTGTCGGTGATAATCCAATAGCAACACACCACTCCCCGATCTCATAAAGGGCACTGATGGCAAGGATGAACATGACCCCGGAAAGCAATGAGAATCGTTTACTGGAGGTCGTGAACTTTCGAAATACCTCTGTAGCAGGGTACGTAATTAATAGTCCGAAGCAAAAGTGTACAAGCCGGTCGAAATGATTACGGGAAAAATGGAAGGTATCGGTAATTGAGAATCCGAAGAGTTTTTCTGTCCATTGGTCATATGGTACATATGAATAAACATATCGCGCCGCCAGTACGTGCAAGGACATGAAGGTCATAAACATGACAAAACTTTTTCTGGAAAACGTTTTCTTCCGGTCGAAATAAATAAAGGTACATAACCCAACGACAGTACTAAAATGCTGGAGGAATTGGTGCTCAAGAAACGGAGCATTTATAAAACTAGCTCCAAGAAGCGCAAGAAAACACCCGAACACTATGACCCGAAATCGGTCGATGATCATTTCTTATCTTTCAATTCTCCATAAAGCCATGTTAGAGAACTCCGGATCCTTGGTAACCCCATCGAAATTGGTAATTTTTGAGTGGGCGAACACTTTAAATTCACCACAATAGATTTTATACAGTGGTGAATAAATAGTAATTATTTGGGAGCTATCTTTTAGAATAGCATTCTCATAACCCACTATT
>DASTAO010000393.1:0-4353 GCA_035712525.1 Kapaibacterium sp. (SeqCode) | reverse complement strand
ATGGTTAGAAAGAGAATGATATTAACACAGCGTTTCATTTGCCAATATGGGTGTTGATGAAGGACAGTATTTTATTACTACTGGTTCCTTTAAAAAATGCCGTCAGAATCTCACCGTTATTTTCAAAATCCTCTTGCATATTGCGATTTTATTTCGTATATTTATAGGTAAATATATGAGCACCGCGCTGAAGCAAGGAGAACGGCTAAGGGAGGATGAAAACTATGGGGCTAAAATTTGATCGAAAAACTCTTTGTAGTGAGGTGGAATCTGCGTGTGTGCATATTTATACTGTTGAATTATTAAGAGGTTGCAGACTATAATTTAATATGTCGTGAGGTTGGGCACCTCGACTAAGACTGGAAAGAAGGCAGCTCAGATAGTAGTTAATGGATGTTGTATTATTGCCTTTTCAGGCGAGAAGCGGAAAAATACCCTAATTTTGTAGTAATAATTACGTAATTCTTTAGTAATATGGGATTTGTGTCGTTTGTCCGGAAGCTGCTTCCGAAGGAAAACAAGTTTTTCGATCTGTTTACGACGAATGTCGGCAACATCGAATCGGCTGCGCAGAATTTGCGCAAGCTGCTCGATGCCGAATCGGAGGCCGAGCGGAAGATACTGATCTCGCAGATCGAGGATGCCGAGCATCGTGGTGACCTTATCACCCATGAGATCTTTAATGATGTCTCGCAGACGTTCATCACTCCGATCGATCGCGAAGATATACACGCGCTTGCTGCACGGCTTGATGATATCCTTGACTTAATGGAGGACGTTGCGCTGAGAACAGTGCTTTATGAAGTAACGACGTTCCCAAATGATTTTCGCGATCTCGCCGATATGCTTTGTACAGCAGTAAAAGATCTTAATGAAGTGGTGCCCCTACTAAGCAGCCTGAAATCCGAGCACGTCGACCGGATCAAAACGCTTTGCGAGCATATTAACACTTGCGAAAATGCCGGCGATGATATTTATCATAATGCGATCGCGCGGCTTTTCCGAGAACAAAAAGATCCCATCATGCTCATCAAGCTTAAAGAGATTATTGGTGATATCGAAGAAGCGATCGATAAATGCGAGCATGTTGCAAACCTGATCGAAAGCGTCGTCATCAAATACGCCTAATAGCTCTCACTGTATGACAATAGTAGTTATTGTTATTGCGATCGCCCTCGTCTTCGACTACATCAATGGTTTTCACGACGCGGCAAATTCGATAGCAACGGTTGTCTCGACACGCGTCCTGACGCCAGGCCAGGCAGTGCTTTGGGCGGCATTCTTTAATTTCGTCGCTGCTTTTGGTTTTGGAACAGGCGTTGCAAAAACTATCGGCTCTGGGATGATCGATATTTCGATCGTTACCTCGTATGTTATTCTCGCTGGGCTTATCGGTGCCATAGTTTGGGATCTGCTGACGTGGTGGGTTGGGTTGCCGACGAGTTCATCGCATGCCCTTATCGGGGCTTATGCCGGCGCGGCAATTGCAAAGTCCGGGACGATCACCGTCCTTGTTGCTGCCGGTTGGATCAAGACATTACTGTTTATCGTGCTTTCGCCTCTTATCGGAATGGTACTTGGTTTTGTGATGATGCTTGGGGTAAGTTGGCTGGTGCGAAAGCGATCTCCGTTTACGGTCGATAAGTGGTTCAGGCGCGGCCAGCTATTTAGTGCTGCAGCGTATTCGCTTGGCCACGGTACGAACGATGCGCAAAAGACAATGGGTATCATTGCCGGTGTATTATTTGCAAATGGAATGATCTCGAGCTTCGAGATCCCGATGTGGGTCATCCTCGCGGCTCACGCTGCGATCGGACTTGGCACGCTAACCGGTGGCTGGCGAATTGTGAAGACGATGGGAATGAGGATCACGGCGCTGAAACCAGTCGGAGGATTTTCTGCTGAGACTGCAGCTGCCGTGACGTTGCTTGGCTCTGCTGCAGCCGGTATTCCTGTTTCGACGACGCATACCATTACCGGTGCCATCGTTGGTGTCGGTTCGTTGAAGCGGCCTTCTGCTGTTCGGTGGGGTGTTGCTACGAGAATTGTATGGGCCTGGCTTTTGACGATACCGGCTTCGGCCGCCATCGCCGGAGGCGCATATTATCTCTTCGAGTTTTTCGGCTTTAAGTAGCCATTCCTTCATGGTAGGTTCTGATCGCTGATATTGCAAGGATGATCATGCCTCCGATGATCGCCCATCCGGTTGGCGTCTCTCCGATCCCGATAAATACCCAAACCGGATTCAATACCGGCTCAACCATTGAAAGCAATAAGGCATCGAGTGCCCGGACGTAATGGATGCCGGTCGTGAATAGCGAATAGGCAACACCGATCTGTAATATTCCAAGAAATGCTAACTCACCTGCTTCCTTTGCGGAATGAACTGTCGGATCAGTCGCTCCGATAAACCACATGATGGCCATTGCAATCACAATGATCAGGTGACCGACTATAACTGATTGCCAACGCACCGACTCACCGGTCTTCTCATGCTTTAATAACAATGCATACGCTGCAAAGCAGACGCCACTTGTAAGAGCTAAAATATTTCCAAGGGTTGAAGAGGTATCAAACTTACCGATGAAGAATAGTGCCATTGCTGAGATCGTGATGGCAACAGAAATAATATCAGCACGCTTTAGTTTTGTTTTTGAAATAATTGGCTCGAAGAAGAGCACATAGATCGGGGCAGTGTATTGTAAGAAGATGGCGTTGGCGCTTGTCGTCAGCTTTGTTGCGAGTACGAAAAGTACTAACAAACCAGCATAGATCGTTGCCATAATGATGGTGTGGCTCGTAAACCAATGCCGGCGCTGTTCAGCAAGCTGCTGCTTCGAAAAGGTAAAGCGGTAAATGACATATAACGTGATCGAAGCAAAAGTGCTTCGCCAGAGCGACACTCCGAATCCATCAAGCGTCACATCTTTAATGAACAAGCCTCCGGTGCTCCAGAGCAACGCTGCCAGAAGGATATAGAATGAGCCGCGTCGCTTAAGATTAGACATTTGTTGGAATAGTTATCAAGTTGGTAAGGGCAAGAACTCCGGACCGGAGTTCTGCTTCGATCGAAGGATCGAGCAGTTCACCAGAATTTGAGATTCGTTTTCTCGTTGCCCCTATGCACAATAGATTATCAGTAGCTTGCTTTACTCCTAAAGCGGTTAATACTGAGCGGAGTTCTTTATGAGCTTTATCTCCGCCCGGTGGCAATGGAGAAGTGCTTATTGTGAGACAGGGCTTTTCATTAAGCTCACCGCTCGAGACGAGCCATTCAAGGGCATTCTTCAAAACACTCGGCATACTGAAAGCATATTCGGGAGTGCAGATCACTATGCCATCTGATGAGCGGACGAGGTTGCGAAGTTCGCGGACAGTTGAATCGACAGAGTCTCCATCTTTATCCGGACTAAAATGCGGAAGATCGAGCAGCGACTCATAGAGTGTAAAATCAGCTCCGCTCAATTGCCTGACGATATTCAGCAATATAGCCGAAACTGCACCACGACGAGGGCTGCCGGAAATGCCGACGAGCTTCATAAGTCAGTTGCCGGATTATTGTTTATTCCATCCAAGCAGATCACCTTCGGAAAGGATCGCTTTAAGCTCCTCCATGTTGATCTTTTTCTTTTTTAAGAACGCATCGAGGTCTTCAGGCTTTAGTCCCGGTTTACGGAGCGGACGGAAGTCATGGTAAATGTTCACGACTTCGGAGGGCTGAAAACGCTCGAGCAATTTTTCATGCTCAGGGGTGCGAAGCCGCGCCCTATCGATCAATAATCCTGACTCACGGTCAACACCTTCTTGCAGCACGGTATCTTTCGCCGGAGGGATGGGATGTGTTAATACTGAATCACCGGGTTTAGTTGTTTCCTCTTTTTTAGAACAAGAAGAAAGAATGGCAAGCGACAGTACTAAAAAAGTAATTAGGTTTTTCATCGAGTCTTAAAACGGAAGAACACTACGCTTTGGCTCCCCACGAACCTGCTAGAGAATACGTCGTATTTTTGTAGTCTATACTATTACCAATATGAAATTCGTCACGCATAATAAAAAGCCGTACGTAGCTAATGAAAGCGCCTTCAAAGTCGCCATTGGTAAAGCGTTTGGCAAAACTGACCTCCAATTACCCTATGCTCCAAAAGGACGGCTTGGGTTTCTTGTCGGTGATGTCGTTATCGATCTCGAGCAAGCCTCGTTGAAATATGCGATGGCAAAATCAGGAAAGCTCCTGTTCACAACACTTCCGAGTGACATCATTATTTTCCTTTGCCTTGGTGAGGAAGCAATGGCTCAGGCAAAAGAGGTTTTTGTCTGGTGTATGGCGAAGACTGATGACGAATTACGTGCGCT
>DASTAO010000392.1:0-11989 GCA_035712525.1 Kapaibacterium sp. (SeqCode) | reverse complement strand
CTATTTTCGTACAATCATTTTTCGGACGGTCGGGCGTTCGTTACCTGCTCTGAATTCATAAAGGTAGGTACCGCTATTCGGAAGATCATTTGCCGAAAGGGTGATCTTGAAATATCCCTGAGCAAATACCTGCTGATCGAGCGGGCGAAGTACTTCCTTACCGCTGATATCAAGCACCCGAAGCGTGACTGGCGTACCGTCGTTCGCAATGGCAAAGGTCATATTAGTCGACTCGTTTAAGGTACCATTACCGAACGGATTCGGTGAGTTCATCTCGATGTAGTTCGCCTGAGCTTTACCGCCTTGTAATAAGTGGGTGCTGCCGCAAGCTGAATCGATGACAATGATACCCTGGCGTTCCTGGATGACAAATTCTGTTCGAGTTGGCAATTCGAGTATTGAGTGATTCAGCACTGTCTGATCGCCGACCTGTGCACCGTTCGCCGCTTTGAACTCGAAGCGAAGCAGCGGTCCGGCAGCAGACAAATGACCGGTAGCGCTTTGCAGATCATATTCATATTGGCCCGGAAGATTGCTGCCGGCAGGAGTTAGTGTCCAGCCATTTTGCTGAAGCATCGCACTTTCTTCGACTGAGATCGGGGCCGAGACGACTGCAGGGTCATATTTCACGATTCCATGAATGTGATTAACATTCAATGAGTCGGGGATAGCCGTCATTAATCTTAAATACGGGTAGACCTTATCTTCGAGTCTCATGTTCGAGTTATCAAATTTCAGATCAACCTCGATCGGCTGAATGTCCTGCGCTTTTAGATAGAGCGTGAAGATCGATCCATCGTCTAGGGTAAAATCGATCTCACCGATACGTGGTGCAACCTGGAAGGCAGTGGAAGCCTTGAACGTGATCGATAATACACTATCGCTCTGTTCGGCGATCGTAAAAGCTTGGGGGATTGTCGGAGTAGTAAAGTCCGAACTCTCATTACCACCAATGGTGTATGAGGTGACAGCAAGATCCCAATTTCCTTTGTTCGTCAGGTCGATCGTCTTCGTAACTGAGCGTCCGTTAAAATTCAATCCGAAATCAAGCGTGTCGCTTGGGAAGGAAGCAATCGGCATTGCACCCTCAGCAAAGATGAACGTAGTATCCTGTGCAGAACCGAGGCAGGTATCGGTTATAAGCTGTGCGCTCAGCGCGCCGATGATGGTCGGGGTGCAGGTGACATCAATGTCTTGTAAATATTTTGGTGCTACGGTAATCTTGCCAAGTGGGGCAGCTGTGAATTCTGGTGCCCCCTCAAGGTGGACATTGTCTGCCGTTAAGGGATTTGTTGAGGTACTCACAAGAGTGATCGGCCTGCTTACCGGCTTCCCAATACGTACCTTGCCAAAATTCAATGTATCGCTGCCAAGAACAAGATGATCAGATTCATCATAACCTTGTAGGACAACGACGCCCTTAGTGCCATCATCAAAAGTGAAGACCATCTTTGCCTCGTGATAGACAATGGTTTTATTTGGCGTGAACGATATTTGATAGTCAGACGGTAATCCCTTCTCAAGAACAGTATCTATGGTTGCTGTAGAAGATTGGGTCTTACCTTGTTTATAACTAAATTCATTATATTTGTCACCAACGATCTGAATATTCGCAACGGCTAATGTCCAATTGCCGAGATTAAGTAGTTGGAATCCACCTGTGCCAGTATCGAAGAGTTTAACCACTCCGCAATCGACTGTATCTCTAAGACTAAATACTGGTATTGGCGCAGCACCTGTTCCACGAAGCGATATCGAAGACTCAATAAAATCACCGCCTTTACCTGTTAAAGTACCAGTGAAATCACCAGGTAGGGTAGGTGCAAATGTAACAGCAACACTTACACTATCGGTAACACCTTTATCAACAGATAGAGAAGTTCTTGATGCGGTGAATAATGGATTCGGATCGGTTGATATGGTGTCAACCGTAAGTGTCTTGCCAGACTTGTTTGCAAACTTTGTACCCATGGTACCAGATAGTCCAACACGCACTTTTCCGAAATCCACAGAGGTCTGCCCGAACTGTAAAAATTGTGCTTCTTCAATTGCTTCCAGCGGGATACAATCAGAAGAAGAATCATCGTAGTATAAGCAGAGCGTTGCCCGATGAACAAGTCCCGTCTTGGCATTTGTATAGAAGCGAACGTCGATGGGCATTGATGAACCCTCCATCAGAGCATAAGGGAAGGTAGGTGTTTGCCCCTGTGGCTTAAACATTAATTTGAAATCAGCCCTATCCGGACCGGTAATTTCATACCGGACGATATTTAATTGGTAATCTCCAGAATCGGTTAACGTTGTTACAGAGTCAATATTTGTATCACTTGGCACGGTACCAAACGAAAGGGGATTCGGAGAAAAAATTGCTTTCGCTACAGCCCCGATTCCCCGCAACTCAATCGAATCTTTTTTATAGCCATCATTTACGTACATATACGTCGACCATGGGCCTGGCACTAGAGGCTCGAAACTAGCCCATAACTGAACTGGTGAGCCATTAACAACTGTAAATGTCTGGTGAGATTGTGGCGAGTTACCAAGACCGAAAAAATTCTGTGGCTGCTTTAACTCAAGTGCACTCATTGTAACCGGAGTCGTTGGTGCAGAGATAGTATCAACCGCCCGAAGTTGCGGACCACTGCCGATCCTTACTTTACCAAAATCATAAAGATGATTTTTTAGTAAATACTTCGGTTGGACTTCCGTACCATTTAAGACGACTGTATCTCGAGTATTATCATCATATACTAAAATCAGATTACCAGTGATCAACCAGTTTTGACCTGTTCCAGGCTTAAAACTCACTGTTATTGTTCTGATTGAATCTGGTTCTACAAAGAAGGTTGATTCAGCAGGTGAGAATGAGAATACCGATTTGTTTGCGCTCTCGATGTGAGCATCGACAACACTACAAGTCCAATTTCCTGTGTTTTTTAGTGTAAAGTTACTTGAGACAGAATCACCTTTGAAGACAGACCCGAAGTTGATAAACTTAGTGCTTAAAACTGGAACAGGCTCTGCACCATCGCCTTGCAAATCGACTGAATAGGTTTTCGAATCGTCACTGGCAAGTTTTAGTGTTGCATGGTAGTGCCTTATGGCTTGGGGAGCAAATACAGTCTTATAGGAAATGGTACTGCCAATTCCAACAGGTAATGGGATGTTTGTAAATTGCGATCTCTTAAAAATATTATCAGCAGGGTTATATGTGTCTGATGTTATGCTCAGAGATGCTGAACCGGCATTGGAGATATTGACAGCTTTTGTTGCCGGATAATTGATTCGAACTTTACCAAAATTCAATGAATCAGGACCTACCGATCCGTTCGGTGAAGTCCCTTCGGCACGAAGTTTAATAATGCGATCTTTATTTAGTGCATCGGCATTATGGCAATAAATGTGGAGCTGAGCAGTAATGACCCCAGTTGTTGATGGAGTTGCATTTATTATGAGTTGACTTGCCGTTTCAGGCGCTAGAGAAAAGGGAATTGGACGGGAGGATACAAATGTAAAATCCGAACTTCCGATAATCTTAATACTATCGACTAACAAAGGATCGATGCCATAGCTGGAAAGTGAATCAAGGAAAGGTTTTGTTTGCGAAACCTTAACCTGCTTAAAATCGATTGAATCACTCTTCACGCAGAGTCCAGCGGTAAATCTGGTAAGCTTTACAAATAATTTTCCTGTGCCCGCACTTAAATAGGATGGAGAAGGGGCTACAATATGGAAAGCAAATTTATTTCCGAGGAAAGGTATTCGTGCCGTGTAATTGTGGCTATTTTGATAGACCGGTGTATTTACAGGCGGATTCGGATTGTAGAAGGGCTTAAATCCTCCTCCATTATTTGAATACTCAAATCCCCAGTTAAATGTCATTTTCTGGTGGCTGGGAGGATTTGGAATAGGAGTAAAAATATTCCAGTTAGGGACTCGGTAGGTGTATGCTGCATCGATGCCATCGGCAGCCTGTCCATTAAAAAGACTAAATGCACCGCTAACCTGAAGATACATATCAACGCCAACGGTCAGCTGCATTGACGAATTTACGGTTTTGCCGTCAGGTAAAACGGTAAGAGTTTCCGGAGAATTTGAGATACGCCACTGCGCAGTGAGGACGGAGGGGGTAACTCCGCTTAGAAGGATTAACAGCAGCCCCAAAGCCGCTATTTTTATACGTAGAGACGCCATAGCAATTCCCAGCCTGAAATAGATAAAAAAAACAGCTTTTCTGAGGTAAAAAACCCCAAAAAAAATTAGAAATACACGGGGGGCATAATCTGCACGTTTAAAAACAATCGAAAAGGAAATTTGTTACAATCGGCAGGAAATAAAAGACACGCAGGTGCGTAATATGGCCAATTTCAGCCATATTACAGTTTAATATTATTTTAGCTGTTTTTCGGACAGTTTTCACCCTTCAACCAATGCCATGGGGCTTGGTTTTAATAATGGACTATAGGGGCGCTTCGGCGGCTGAGCGGTTTTTTTTTCAATGCCATATAATACACAGTCTCTATCGTAAAATCTATCGCGACGCTGATATTCCATTCCTAATTTTTTTAATACATTAACCGATGCTCTGTTTTCAGGATCGGCGACTGCCACGATGCTGTCGAGATCCCATTCAGAGAATGCTGCCCGAAGCACTTCCTTCGATGCCTCGGTAGCGTAGCCCTTGTTCCAAGCTGAACGCTTGAGAACGAAAGCAATTTCAAGAAGGCCGGTGCCTTCAAGAGGTTCGAGCCCACAACGGCCGACGAATTCTTTTTCACGGCGGTCCATGATCGCATACATTCCGTAGCGATGCTGTTCGAAGAACGCGATGCGTTCTTGCAATTTCTGTTGTATCTGATCCGGCGTCCTTGTTCCGAGAAAGCGCATTACTTCCGGATCGTCATAGAGCATGATGAAGCGCTCAAAATCCTCCATCGCCAACGGCCTGAGAATGAGCCGGGGCGTAACCAAAATATTCATAGCCCTAATTCAAGTTGCCCGGGCTCAAGGCGGCGCCATCGTAGCGCTGACCTATGAATTTCTTCGCCGCGGGCACAGTTCTCCCAACCGGAAAACCCGTTGTGACCGCCTTGAGTGTGGGGGCGTATTAACCTCATCACGAACAACTTAGCGGTGCAAACTTTGTTACACTCCGTATTAGGTCAAGAGAATGAGATTATTGTCAGCCTTTTGGATTGGTAGGGCGGATATCAATTTCGGATACCGTTGCCCCGATAGGCAGGTGGGTGGCAGACCAGACGGATTCGGCTATTTCTGAGGCCAGAAGCATTTTTGCCTTAGCGATAGAACTTGGGACGTTATCATAGAATGCGGTATCGACGCTACCGGGAAATATGGTAATGCATCTAATGTTGTCATTGCGGACCTCAAGGAACAAACAATTCATAAGACCCCTAACAGCATATTTCGAAGCGCAATAAGCAGCTCCTCCTGAAAATCCATTTTTTGCTGCCAGCGATGCAATGGTAATTATCGTGCCGCTCTTCTTAGCGCGCATTGGTGGCAGGAGTTCTCTAGTTACCAGAAATACTCCGCGAAGATTAGTATCGAGTACCGATTGAAATTCATTTAACGAGAATTCAACGACCGGTTTAAATATTCCGAAGCCGGCATTGTTGACTAATATATCGGTTGAGTCCAGAGTCTCTTTGCAAAATTTGGCGAATGCTAAAACTTGCTGCTCATCACCTACATCACAAGCAATTGTATGATAGGCATGTAGCGGATAATTCTTTCTCAATTGCTCAGCAGCATTGTTGATATTATGAGCAGAGCGAGAGCATAATACAAAGGAGTGCTTTTCATTATCCTGTGAAAATTTCTCTGCGATGGCAAGACCAATTCCTTTCGATGCGCCGGTAATCACAATATTCATAGTGTTAAAGATTTGCTCCGATTGAAAAATAGAATCGGGGGGTGTTAAGTAACAATGGTTTCTTTGGGCTTTGGGCAAATCGAAAATTTTCACCAAGCCCAAAACGCGCTAAGCCAATCGGTGTCTTGAATCCGATCTCGGCACCGAGTCCGTGAATGAAACTTTCGAATTTAATTGCTGTCGGCTCAACCCACATGGCCCCGAGGTCATATCTAAATCCGACAAACGTTGGAAAAAAGAGGGTATTGGGAATAGCGATCTGATATCCAAGGCTTCCAGCAGCATACTGCTTGCCACGAAGCTCATATTCATTCAAGCCAAAAAACGATTCGATACCACCAAGCGCAAATTGCTCTTCATACGGAAGTGTTCTATCGGCAAGGCCCAACGCTGCGCGAATTCGAAGAGTGTGTAGGCGAGAGATCGGTATCGCAGTGTTCATACTGAGTTCGATCTTTGTAAATGATATCGTACCACCAAAGAGTTTAGTGCCGATCTCATAATATCCCTGAACAAGCTGGCCGGTATGGGGATAATCATTATCATCGCGGGTGTCATAAGTAACGGTACCACGAATGGCTGAGACAACATCGACCGGTGCAAAGTAGGTTAGCGATTGAAGCGATAATGGGCGCTGACGTTCGATTCGGTATTCACCAATGAGCGAAGCATCTCGGCCAATATTCACATTGAGCTTTAGATCGCCTCCGATATCTCGATGCTCCCTGATAACGTCAATGACTCCTGTCGATATTCTTCCATGCGGAATATCTTCGTGAATTTCATACGCTGAAATATCTTTGTACCCGGAATAGACCGAAGCCGAAAAACCGATTAGAGGATGAAACCCTGAAAGGCTGACAGCACCATACCGTGAAAGGGCTCCGATACCGCCTTTGATCGATAGCTCGCCCCCAAGCCCGAATAAACTCTCATTCGCATATTCCATTGAGAATTGAGCCCCGAACTCATTGTCTGCTAACCCTCCGAGTCTGAGGACTTGTGTAGCCCGTTCAGTAAGAGTGAGTTGAAGGGTTGTCGTTCCTCTGGTAACTTCTGGTGGTTGCGAATGTTCACTCACCCTATTAGGATGAATAATGATTGGTGTGATCAATTCGGTATCCTGAACAAATTGAACATTAGCATAAGAAAATAACCCCGTTGCGGTTATATTCCGAAGGCCTTGCTCGCAGCGATCGGATCGAAAAATATCTCCTTTGGAAAATGGTAATTGATCAAGCACAACTCTCGGTTGGGTCGATTCAAGACCAATGATCTTAATATCAGAAATATATCCCGGATCAAGGTACACATCAACGGCGGAGGAGGACGTTGTAACTACAATGCTATCTATTCGAGCGAGCGAATAACCATTATGGCGTCTATTATCGATGATCGGATATTTTATATCCGATTCAAGTGAGGCCTTGCTCAATTTATTTCCTATGATCGGCCGCATCAGAGCAGAGAGGGAATCTGTTTCGGCAGCAGTTAATCCATGGATTTGAATTTCTCTGACTACATCAAGTAATACTGAATTATCAGTGGTAGCAATATTTATCGGTTGGGTTAATAACGCTTTTAAGCGAGGGAGCTCGAGCCGAGCTGCCTTGCGTCCTTGTTCGATATACTCAGCAGCATTTTGAAAATCATCCGGCAACCCGTGCTCTAATGACGGCGTAATGATGATATCTGCATTTTTGAGTTGGTCAAGATTCTCGCGGCGCATTATCAGCGTGATCACCTGATCGGCTACATCCCAAGGCGTCGATAACTCGCTTCTGGTACGAAGCTCTGCCGTTGTATTAGAAGCGATGACAATCCCTGCTTTCGCAGAATCATGTGCGACATCAACCGGGATATTGGTCAATAATCCTCCATCGACTAACAAAGAGGAATCATGGATCAGTGGATAAAACCTCAATGGTAATGTTGCGCTTGCTCTAATGGCTGTTGTAAGGTCTCCACTGGTAATGAGCTTACGCTCACCTTTTACAATGTCAGTAGCAAGAGCGATAAACGGTACTTTCAGATCGTGGAGAAAATCCTGATGGGTACCGTAGGCAGATGAAACTACGAGTGAATTCAAAAACATGGTTAACCGCTGTCCGCTGGAAAGGGCTTGTGGAAGAACGGGATGAAAAAAACCGTTGAATCGCAACGAAAGCAATGCTGATTTTTCATCTTTTTTTCCGGGAAGGCGTTCATCGCGGCGAGAGTCATCATCGAAGGATAGAATATCTTCCCAGTTTGTGTTTATTGCTGTTTTTTCTAATTCTTTAGGAGTATATCCAGCGGCATATAATCCCCCCACGACTGCTCCCATGCTGGTGCCAACGACAAGGTCAATCGGGATATGAGCTGAATCCAATACTTCGAGAACACCGATATGAGCGAACCCCCGGGCGTTTCCACCGGAAAGTACAAGAGCAACTGCTGGCTTATGAGACAGTTTGGATGACAGTTGCCCGAACGACTGCTGCGAGCAAAAACCAGCGATTATTATTGCTAAAAATAGCTTGCAAAATGGCACGGATGTTGAAACACCAAGTCATAGTGTCAGATTCGCCAGGATCTGGCTACAATCCCCCACGAGATGAAAGGAGAATAGGGCCATGAGAAGAGCATTGTTTTATCTCGGTTTATCCATTACAAGCTTTGTGTCGTTGATAATAATCGGTTGTAGTGATGAACAAGTCACTGCCCCCACCGAAACGGCAGCAACTATATCAACGAGAACTACTTTATATTATCCGACGGTCATCGCCAAAACACGTGGACCCCAAGTGGTTATGACCCCATCAATCGGGCAAACGTGCGACTCGATTTTTGTTAATAAAGCGAGAGTATTTCTAAGTGATCTGAAGATGCATAGGGATCAATACGATTCCACAGGATCAGGTACTCTAACTACAGGATCATTTGTCGCTACATTTAATTACGGACAAACACTGATCGCTTCGTTCGTTTCTTTACCGCCGGGTACGTATGATCGAATAAAGTTCGAAGTCCATAAATATAATGTTAGTATTGATACAATACTCGATCAGACAAATAGCATTGCCGATTTTATCACTCCGGAAAGAAATACGGCTATTATCGAGGGTACCGTATACCGCGGTGGAGTAGCATACCCATTTATATATAAGAGCAAGGTTACTGTGAATACCCAGGCGCAATTCCCGCAATTACGTACGATCGAAGTCGGGCAATCTTATACTATTTTTATAGACTTCTTCCCTGAAAGGGAATTTGCAACAAGCGATGGGTTGGTGCTCGATCCACGCGATCCCGCAAACGCCGTGCAGTTAGATGCATCGCTGAAAAATGCTTTTCGTTCATGGACTGCTACCCCTTAGCGATAGAAAAATAAATAACTATAACCTCAAAAAATATTAATGCAGTGTCCTAATTTTGGCATACTTATTGCTGATTTAAAAATAATTGTAGCAATTTCAAAACAGAGGAATGACTTGGGGAAGATCATTTCTCTGTTTTCCGCAAGCAGGCCGCTATTTCTTCATGGGGAAGAGAGAAGAGCGGTAACCCTGTCCTGCGAAAGTAGGGTGGGGGCTTGCGGTTGACTGCTATATAAGTGCGAATTTGTCATTCCGGTCAGTACCTCTCAGAATTTTTCTGTAAGAAATCGGTGACGAAGCCTCTTATGGTGCCTCCTCGAATTTCTTGGTCGGTCGGAATGACAAATCAACTTCTAATCTTTCGTTTGGTCTACCGTTTCTCTTTGAAAGCCGCGTTTTTTTATAGCCATTTCTTTTCTTTATACCAACTTACGGTTCTCTCAAATCCATCTTCGATACTGACATTCGGTTGATATCCTAATTCTTTTTGAGCCCGTTCGATACTACAAGTCCAATGCTGTGCAGTCAGGTCAAGACGTTTTTCCCAATTTAGGACACTTGGTTTGTGCTTAAAAAAAGACGTAATCTCGGAAAGGGCAGCAATGAAATGTACAAAGCCATGAGGTATCCTCACGAATAATCCTCGGCGTTTCATTACCATTGCAGCAATTCCGGAAAGTTCATGCCAACTGTAATTTATATTACTTCCAATATAGTACAGGCGGTTTACTGCTGCGGGACTTGTGAGCGAAAGTTCAACGCCATTAGCAATATCTTCAACATAGCAAAGATTGACAAATTTATTTTGGAATCCTATGAGTGGCTTTAAGCCGCGCTTGATTGCTTGAAAAAAGGATAGCGTTGCTGTATCACGTGGCCCATAGATAGCCGGTAGCCGCAAGATCGTAACCGGGAAGTACTGTTCGAATTGTTTGCATTCCTCTTCGGCAGCGAGTTTCGACTTTCCGTACGTGGTGATCGGATGCGGTGGAGTTTCTTCAGTCACCGGGTGGCCATCGAGCGAAGGACCTCCGGCAGTTTGGCTTGAAATAAACACAAACCGAGAAATATTTCCGTATTTATGTGCTGCCGTTAATAATCCTCTGGTGCCAAGTTGGTTATGTTCATAAAATCCCCGTTTAGTTTTTGAGGCGATGGCTCCGGCGATATGGATGATGGCATCGACATCCTTGACAGCATCTTTAAGCGATTCCGGATCTTTCAAATTTCCCGAGGCAACTTCGATCGGTTTGTCCTTCAGCCATTCAAGAGAAGAACTCGATCGGGTCAAGGCTCTAACCGTATGCCCGCAATGGATAAGTCTGTCGGCTGTATGTGAACCGACGAAGCCGGTTGCACCAGTCAATAGGATACGCATAGCTTAAAACACTTTGATGTTTACATCGAGACCCTGCGTTCTCATTTGTTTCAGCAGGGCACTGGCAGCTTGGATCGTTGAATCGATCCGGCGAGAAAATTCTTTATCGCTTGTCAGCTTATAGAAAAATGATTTATTATCTCGGCTTTCAGTGAGGATGGTATTCAAGCCGTTGAGGATCGAATCGGCTTTTGCTAAAGTAAATTGTGACCGGTGCAGAAAACTTGCTACCGTATCGGTAAGACCGTTTATCTTCGGTCTCAATTCGTTCAGCGTAGCGTTACCATTGGTTGCCAGTGACTCTACTTGCGTTAGGGTGTTAGAAATCTTAGCGCGGTTTTCTCTAAGTACACTTCGTAACTCTGTGATCGCCGAGGAAGCATTGTCGATCGCCGTATAGGCCTTGTGCTTCAAGGCGCCGTTGCCAAAAAGATCGTTGACCGAATTCAGGACCGTATCGATCTTACCAGCCATGTTACTGACAGTACCGGTCAGCGAATTAGCATAGGTAACGAGTGAAGCAAGATCACCTCCGGAAGCGCCATAGATTGTATCGCGATCGACATTGAATACACCGGTATGCCCAGGGTCGATCTCCATTTTTTTGCCGCCCATTAACTCGGCCATCGAGATCAAGGCGGTTGCATCTTTATGCAGTTCTTGGGCTTCGTAAAGTTCGATGGAGATGGCAATGGGTCCGGCCTTGATTTCATTGACCTCATTAACCGTCCCGCGTTTGATGCCGTGAATATACACAGGGTCGCCGGGTTCGATGCCGGAAGCAGTCGGGAAGGATGCATTGACGAAGATCCGCTTGCTATCGAGCCGCCAGCCCTTGGCAAGAACGATGCCTCCTATAAGTACTATCAGACCTAGTATTACGGTTAAACCGACTTTGAGATCTGTGTTTGCGCTTCGTTGCACTAATTAATTTTAAAACGGTAGATCGGAATCCGGAACAACTTGATCGAATTCGGGTGTGGGTATCTGTGAAGACGATGGAGATGCCGATCCACCTGAAGAATAAGAATTACCGCCGCGATCACCGCTATTAGGATTACCACCAAGCAACAGCATGTCGGTGACGACAATCTCAGACGTGTATTTCTTTACACCGTCTTTATCGTCGTAGCTGCGATTATCGATGCGGCCTTCGATATAGACTTTCGTCCCTTTTTTTATGTAATTGGCACAAATTTCGGCAAGCTTATCCCAGGCAACCACATTATGCCAAACGGTCCGTTCCTGGGTTGCCCCGCTTTGATCTTTCCACGAATCGGTTGTTGCAACAGAAAACCGAGCGGTTGCTTTGCCCGTATTGGTATAGCGTAATTCAGCGTCTTTTCCTGCATTACC
>DASTAO010000391.1:0-6224 GCA_035712525.1 Kapaibacterium sp. (SeqCode) | reverse complement strand
ACAATTCGTAATAGCATCGGCATGACGGGTGTGCAGTTTAATTTTCCAGGTTCGTTCTTCTTATTACCATCGTTTGTAAATCGCTTAGTCTATGGTTTTGGATATGGTGAGGAATTTACTCGCTCACCTATCTATGAATATTATCGTAACTGGAGTTGGACGGCGAGCATCTTTTATGATCTACCGCAGTTGCCGAATGTCTCAGTATCGCCGCTGACATGGGTTGGCTCTAATACATTCGATATCGGACGGTATTCGAATTGGAAAATAAATTTCCTTCCTCAGCGAATCACCCTTGGCTCGAGCTTTACGCGAAGTAGGCTACATTATTTGAATCGGTCTTCGACGCTGTCATTTCCTGTTCCCTCAGGCCCTGAGGATTCAGCGCTTGTCCTGAGCAGCCTTGTGCCGTTCGTGACTCGAAGCGATACAGCGACTCGCTCGATGGCGATCAATTGGAAATTAACCGATAACGGATTGCTCTCGCCTACATTCGATTACTCACTTTATGTTGTTAGTAATCTTACTCCTTTGGAGACGACGCCGGTAAATAATCAGCCTGATAATACGTATGATTCGGTGTACTATTATCAGCGGCCGTTCAGGAGTGTTCTTAGTGATGTGTTCTTTAAGGATGGAGCGCTGGTTCGGCCCGGAAAAGATTTTCTGGCCAATCAGCATTTGCGCATAACGACGAATCCGAGATTGCCGTGGCTTTTATGGGTCGATAAGTATTTGCGGCCGCTGTTTAGTTATACAGTCGATTACCGATGGTTCGATGCACAGACGGGTGCACAGAACGACCGGACGGGGCAGTGGAATAACGTTATCTCAACCGGTGTCGAGATCAACCTGAAAGAATTCGGCGTCGACGTATTCGGAGGGGATGCTGGCAGTGTGAAAGCGCCTCAGCGTGGGCCGAGATCGCAGCTGCGACCGGATCAGATGAACAATCCATCAATGCCTTCCCCACAGCAGCAACCACCAGATATGCCACCCGATGTAGCAGCTGCGAATCCAAGATTATCTCGAGTGGGAGATGTACCGAGACAAGTTGCTTCGAGAATTCCGCGTGATACGCTCGTAAAGCCATCGGCTGTTGTCGTTAATACTTATGGAGATACATTACTGCATATTCCTGGTGTTGGTACCGAGGGTGAGCGAGGCGATGCTGAAGTCAACGATACGTTGTTATTGCCGCAATCACCACCCCCACCTCCGGTGGAAGTTGTTGAAGAAGAGCAGCCTCCAATATTAAAAGATATTGTCAAATCTCTTATTCAGGAGCCGTTCACCGACTGGACGGGGACGAAGTTTAATTTTACCCAAACGAACTTCAGCCTTAACGGAGCGCTGCAAGGTGGCGGTTCGGGTATCTCGAATTTCCTGACCAAAGGTATCTTCGCCCCTGAGCGAGATAACGACGGGCCATCGCGTGCCTATCAGCTTGGGCTTATCACCGATCCGCATGGAAGATTATTGATCCACTTTAAACCGCAATTTCCATTCGTAGAGTTTGGTGTTCGTCCGGGCTTGCGGCAGGGATCGCCGTTGCAAGGGCAGACGATCGACATCACCGATGTCTTCCGGCAAAAGAATACCTTCGAGTTGCAGACAACGAAGCCACTTTGGACTGGCGCATCGATCTCCTTTAACTGGAAGAGTGAGTTTACCTTCGATGAACGCGATAATTTACGCATTGCCAGCGATGGAAGCATTACGCCATTGCAAACCGAAAAGATCGGCGACGTCTCGCGCACCTTCTTCTCGATACCACCGCTGTTTAATTTATCGAAGAGTGGCATCGAGGCCGTCGGAAGAAAATGGATAGAGAAGACGGCAGCAGTAAATGCAAACACCGATGCCGAACGCGATGCGCTTGATCCTGCGACAAAAAATAAGATCCAGGTCGAGAGCTTCATGGAAGGCTTCGAGACATTGCCGCTATTCACCGGAAAGCTTCGCGAGTATTTGCCAAGACTTAACTATTCGTTTAGCTGGACGGGGCTTGAGAAATTCGCCTTGTTCTCATTTGCCGATAGAGCTTCGTTCCGTCATACCTACGTCGGTAATTACAAGCGGACGTTTAAGCTTAATCCCGGTGATTCGCTTCAGCTATCGACATTGCAGTTAGTAACGTATGCTTTCAGGCCGCTTGCGGCACTTGATCTGAATTGGGATAAGATCTGGGGCGGCAGATTGACGTGCAGCTTTAATTACGATACACAGACCGACTGGGCTTCCGATTATTCTTTCAATCGTATCACCTCAAGACTTTCGACTACCTTTGGTGTTACAGCAAATTTCCAGAAGCAGGGGCTGACGATCCCGTTCTTTAAGTTAAACTTAAAAAATAATTTTGGCGCGACGTTCAACTTCAGTCAGACCATCTCGAATGATATCTATTATACCTTCAATACGATCCTCACAAATCCGGGTGGAACGAGCAATGGCGGCATTACGAAGGTAACGGTCGAGCCGCGTTTTAGCTACGACATCAACCAGCAGCTTACGATCGAAGGATTTTATCGCTACGAACGCACGACTCCGGCTGCGGGTGTTATCCTTGCTCCTCCGACTCGTACGATCACGGCCGGTTTCGACATTCGCTTAAAAGTATTCTAAGATGGCAGTGTATGATGTCATCGTGATAGGCGCTGGTGCGGCAGGGTTATTTTGTGCTATTGAAGCCGGTAAGCGAGGAAGAAGGGTTCTTGTCATCGAGAGGGCGGAGAAAGCAGGCAAGAAAATTTTGATCTCCGGTGGCGGGCGATGCAATTTTACGAATGCGAATATCACCTATAACTCGTACTTATCGGAGAACCGGGATTTTTGCCGCTCGGCACTTAGTAGGTATACGCAGCATGATTTTATTGAGCTTGTTGAGCGCTATGGGATTGAGTATTACGAGAAGAAAGACGGGCAGTTGTTCTGCAACGACAGTGCCCGGCAGATACTCGATATGCTTCTTGAAGAATGCAAATCGGTGAATGTTGAAGTGCTTACCGGGGTACGATTTGCTGCGAAGGCGATTCAAAAAGTTGGTGATAAATTTACAGTTGAGACAACGGAAGGGTTATTCGAAGCAGAGTCGGTTGTGATTGCAACCGGCGGTGCATCGATCCCGAAGATGGGAGCGACTACATTCGGTTATGATGTGGCTCGCGCATTTGGATTATCAGTTATCGAGCCTCGGCCGGCGCTTGTGCCATTCGTGTTTAGCGAATCCGACCAGGAAGCCTTTCATCGTATTGCCGGTATATCGTTCTTTGGGAAAGTAACGTGTGGGAAGACGTCGTTTCTTGATGATATACTTTTTACGCATCGCGGGCTTTCGGGGCCGGCGGTGTTGCAGATATCGAGTTATTGGAAAGAAGGAGAGGCGATAGAGATCGATCTTTTGCCACAGCAGGAGATAGATCTATCGCGCCGGCATAAGAAAATACCAAATGTGCTTGCCGAATATTTGCCCCAGCGATTGGCGATGGTGTGGGCAGAGCACTCCGGGTACACCGATTATCTCGACCAGATCTCAACAGCACACCTGAACGAGCTTTCAGGGCGGGTGCATCATTGGAAGATTGAGCCTAAGACAACTGAAGGGCTTGACAAAGCTGAGGTCACCGTTGGTGGTGTCGACACTACTGGGCTTTCATCGAAGACGATGGAAGCAGTGTCGGTACCAGGGCTCTATTTCATAGGCGAGGTCGTCGATGTTACGGGATGGCTTGGGGGATATAATTTTCAGTGGGCATGGTCGTCCGGATGGGCGGCGGGGCAAGTGTGCTGATCGTATTGGTTTAGCAATACAGCTTGGGGCGTATATTCGTATTGAATAATTAGAAGAATCATGAAAGTTATATTCGATATCGAGCATCCGGAAGAAATTTCTTTGCAGAGTGGGACGATCTTTTGCGTCGGCCGCAATTATGTCGATCATATTCTTGAGCTTGGCAATGAGAAACCGACGGATCCCGTCGTGTTCTGCAAGCCGGAGTGTGCACTTCGTCATGGTTCGTATAATATCATCGAATATCCGCCGGATACCGATTCGCTTGAATTCGAGGCGGAGTTGGTCTTATTACTCCGTGGCGGCGGCAGGAGTGTGCATGCTTATGAGCCGAGCGAAGTGATACTCGGGTATGGGATCGGACTCGATCTGACGATTCGCGATCTGCAAAATAAGCTTAAGAGTAATGGGTTGCCCTGGACGCTTGCCAAGGGATTTGATGGTTCGGCGCAGATCAGCCATTTCATTCCGTTCGAAACGGCACCGCCGTTTGAACAACTCGGATTTTCATTGTATATCAATGGGGAGTTGCGCCAGCAAGGCTTTACCAAACAAATGATCTTTTCGCCGGAGATGATGGTGAATTTCCTTTCAAACCGGTGCACGATAAAGGCCGGTGATATTTTATTTACCGGTACTCCGAAGGGGACGGGAAAGCTTGCGATCGGCGATAAGATCGTGATGCAACTTCATGGGGAAGACCCGAAAATACCGCTGCTTGATTTCCATGCCGAGGTGATCGAGTGGCAGTAACCGAGAGTGTTGCTGTTATCAAATGCTCGTAGAAATACTTTGTGCGATCTATGTTTTAGCTCAGGCTATCTTTGCCCTTGGGTTGCGGCGTGGGCTTAAACGCGAGAAGAAACGAGTAGCAGGACTTCCAACAGTATCGGTTATCGTTTGTGCGCGCAATGAAGAAGATAATATCGATCGGTGTGTTGAATCACTTTCGAAGCTTGAGTATCCAGCACTTGAATTGATCGTTGTTGACGATAACTCCGATGATTCGACAACGGATAAGCTTCGGGTTTGGGTGAATCGGCTGCCACATCTTCGGATCGTTGACCTTCATGGTCAGGAGCGTGTCGCGCAAGGGAAGGTTGGGGCACTGATCCGTGGGATCGATGCAGCTACCGGTACGATTATTTGCATTACCGATGCCGATTGCGTGGTACATCCGGGATGGGTGGCGAGTTATGTGGATTGTTACGATGAGGAGACAGCGATGGTATCGGGACTAACCGTGCTCGATTCTGTAAATCCGTTCGCTTGTGCGCAATCTTGCGAGATGATCCAACTGCTTTCGATGAGCATGTCGGCGATCAATCACGGCGTGCCGGTTTCGATCATTGGCAATAACCTCTCGATTCGAAAGAGCGCGTATGAAGAGATCGGAGGATATCGGAATATCCCATTTAGTGTAACTGAAGACATAGCACTCTTTCAGGCGATGTGGCACTCGCGTTGGAAGGTTACCTTTAAGGCGAACGAAGAACTGCTTGTGAAATCGCAGCCGGTGGATTCGTTCAGGACGTGGTGGCGGCAAAAGCAGCGGTGGATTGTTGGTGGGAAGGCGATTGGCGGGCCGGGCTGGGTGATATTGATGCTTGGGTATTTGGGAGTGCTTGTTTTCTTATTGTCGCTCTTCCTTCCGGCATCGCAATTATTTACCGTGCTGGCAATAAAATGCGCTGCCGATCTATTAATATTATTTCCGGTTACGTTGAAGATTAAACGATTGCAACTATTATTATTTTTAGCTATTTATGAGCTTTACCTCACGTTTTACTTGCTATGCGTACCGATCATGTACTTCCAGAAGAATGTAATCTGGAAGGGAAGAGATTATCAAACGTAGGATGAAGTACGTCGTCATAGTATTGGCTCTTCTATATGGCGGCGACCTGGTGGCGCAGTTTCGCAGCGACAGTCTCAAGCATTCTCCATCGACTTTCGACGAGCGACTATTTTGGGAGTTGAATCATTCGGCCGATACCTCGCGTTTTTTGGATAACACGATGTTGTTTGCCTCAAGATCACTCCTGCCAGTAGCTATTGCCACTCCGTTGGCAGAAGTGGGAATAGGATATGCGACTGCTGATGACGACTATTTTTTTGATGCGTGCGGACTCGCTGCCGGAACTCTTGGAACGATCGTATTTCAAGAATTGATCGTAAAGCCGATCGTGCAGCGACCGAGGCCGTTTAAGTCGCTCGAGGGTGTCCGGTGGGTCGATTCGTCGGCACATGGGTATTCTTTTCCGTCGAGTCATGCTGCGATTAGCTTTGGCCTTGCGACGGCATTATCACTGAGATACCCGACACCGTGGGTGATCGTACCGGCTTATGCGTATGCATTCATCGTATCAATATCGCGGCCATATCTTGGGGTGCATTATCCCTCGGATATTCTTTGTGGGGCAATTATTGGGAG
>DASTAO010000390.1:0-4355 GCA_035712525.1 Kapaibacterium sp. (SeqCode) | reverse complement strand
GGCATCATCGGCATGCTGCTGAGCTTTTTGGGTCTTTGCTATTGCTGCGGCCAAAGCGTTTTGTGCTGCTTGATTTGCAGCTGCCTGTTTATTCATGCTATTGAATGCCGACCAAAATTTGCTGATGCCCTTTGATCGTCCGAAGAAATTGCCTGCGGCAACTACGGCGCCAACACTTCCTTGTACCGCGATGCCACTTTTTCCCGAACCCCCGCCAACAGTAGCATAGCCATCTTTGGTTATCGAGGAAAATCCACCGGGAGGCCCATAGGCAACGACAGCAAGGCCTGCACCCTTTGCCATTGAAGTAAAATTATTCAATGCGCGAGTATATGCTTTTGCAGAGGCGTCGGCTTTTTTCTGGGCGTCGGCTTCTTCCCCTTTGGCTGCATCAAGATCGGCATTGGCCGAAGCCATTTCTTGATTAGCCAGGTCGAGTTCTTGCTGCCATTGTTCAAGTTCCAGGCGAAGCTTTTCGCAGTCATTACATTTTGCTGTCAACGCTTCGTTTATTTTTTCAAGCTCTACTTTATACTTGACACAATCGGTATCGCTTAGCGCTCTGCCGGTTGGCAATTCCATTGAGAAGGCGGCCGGCGCAGAAATAAGTTCACTGCCATTGGAAAACAGAGCCGTTACATTCCAGGCAAAATGCAATGTGGTTGTTGCTGTCGCCCGGGAAGTCGATACCGACGTAGTAAGTTGTGTCGTAGGAATTGTTGCAGTAGTTGCCGTTGAAGAATTCGTAACGGTGGCTTGGTTGATTCTAATGGCATCGGATACCGATTGTCCCGGAATGATCTCTACAATTTTCAATCGATATTGCATCGATTGGCCCGATTGCAGCGGAGAAGGCGGCAGCCAGGAAAACTGTGGTTGGTTGGCTGTGCCGATCGATGCCCCGTCGGCAGGCTGCAACAACACCGGAGGTGTCATTGTAACGATTGTGAGCTGGCCACAATTTCCGGCATTGACAGTGTTTGGTGGAGCCGTGGGTGATTGCCCCGGCATCATAACTTGAAAGTTCACGCATAGCTGGTATTGGCCTTCCGGCAATATTCCAGTGCGTTGTGCTGTCGTCGCAAGGCTTCCCGTAAATTCAATGCCGTTGATCGGAAGTATCTGTGCTCCGCGAAAGATGGTCGTTCCTGGAGCTAGTGTTACCTGTGGTTTAGCGCTTTCCTTAATGCCAGCTGCCAGTTGCCCATTGTATTCAAGTTTAGAACTCAGGATGGCATTCAACGGCTGTGTCGTCGGATTGACGACAGTTACGATAACCGCATTTGGATCGCTTTGCCAGTCCGATAGGTGGCTCGACGGATTTGCCGTGATCGTGAGTTGTACGGTTACCGTCTGTGCCTTGGCAAGGCTTCCCACTGATAATAGTATTGCTAATACTAATAAGATAGTTGTCCGTGTGTTTTTCATAGTTGTTCTGTAGATTGTTAATGATTCAAAAATAAGTAATTTTTACCTTGACATAACGAAAGAGGAATTTACTGTGTGACGCGATGAATATTTATTCAGAAACTGGGCGATACAATATGAATTCAACCGTAAATTTGTATCATATTTTCAAACAAATACAATTATGAATATCGGAGTCTTCGGGACCGGAATGGTCGGTAATGTCATCGGTTCAAAACTTATCTCACTTGGTCATAACGTGAAGATGGGTTCTCGCACTGCCGATAATGAAAAGGCAACAGCATGGGCTGCTTCGCAAGGTCCAAATGCTTCTAACGGTACTTATGCCGATGCCGCTGCATTCGGAGAATTGATCTTCAATTGTACAAACGGAATGGGGTCCATGGAGGCCTTCAAACAAGCCGGTGCTGCTAATGTATGCAGAAAGCTCGTCGTCGATATTAGTAATCCGCTCGACTTTTCCAAAGGTATGCCGCCATCGCTTTCAGTTTGCAATACCGATTCATTAGCAGAACAGCTTCAACGAGAATTTCCTGAGGCAAAGTTTGTGAAAACCTTGAATACCGTTAATTGCAATATTATGGTAAATCCTGCCTTACTTGCCGGAGATCACGATATGATGCTCTGCGGAAATGATACCGACGCAAAAGCAACGGTCAAAGATATTTTAACGAATTGGTTTGGCTGGAAAACGATCCATGACCTCGGCGACCTCACCGGTGCCAGAGGTATGGAAATGTGGCTGCCGCTATGGCTGCGCTTTATGATGACTACCGGAACAGCGAATTTTAATATCCGGCTCGTAAAATAATTACGGTCTAAAATCCATTCCGCCCTTGAGGCTCAGGATAAACTCCGTGAGCAAGTTAACGCAATGATCGATATCCAGAAGATCGAGTACTTCGACCGATGAGTGAAGATATCTTGTCGCTGGGCTTAATACAGTAATAGGAATACCGCTTCTGGCTTGGCTGATCGGGTCGGCATCGGTTGAGGTGTGGCCGTTATCGACTTCGATCTGATAAGGGATGTTTTTATCGGTGGCGGTCTTCAGCATGAGGTCGCTGATCTTGCGATTATTGCGAATGCCTCGGGAGATGACAGCACCTTTCGAGACATCGACCTGTCCCCAAAGCTCTTTTGAAATTCCTGGCGAATCGGTCGAAGGTGTTACGTCAATCGCAACAGCAAGGGTTGGATTCAAATGATATCCTACCTGCCCTGCCCCCCAAACACCGGTTTCTTCCTGAATAGAACTTACCCCGTAAACAGTCGCCTTTAATTCGCTGCGGCGAGCATGAAGATTCTTCATCGTCTCGGCAACAACGTAGATGCCGATGCGATTATCAAAGCAGCGGGCTGTTGCCCTGGTATCGATCAAGCGGTTGTAGCCTTCACCATAGACAGCGACATCACCAACGGCGACATACTTTTCGGCTTCTTCTTTGTTAGTTGCGCCGATATCGATCCAGACATCGGAATAGGTGATCTTCTTTGTGCCACTATCATCACGAGTTTGATGAGGGGCTGTGCGACCAACTACACCATTAACAATGCCGCCGGTCTTCGATGAAAAAATTCTGATACGATGCGATGGCAGAATTGCCGGATCGACACCGCCAACTCTCGAGACATACAAGAACCCATCGGAATTGATGTAGCGAATTATCAAGCCGATCTCGTCGGAATGGCCGACGATGGCAATCGAAATATCTTCAGTGCCTTTAAGAGTTGCGATGTTGCTACCGTGACCGATGACCTCAATGCTATCACTAACAGGCTTTACAGCATCGCGCCAGATGGATTGAACATTCTCTTCATAGTTAGAAACGCCGGGCGTCTCAATGAGGGATTGCAGAAATTTCTCTTGTGATTCGGTCATGGGTTTTATAAACGATAGAAAGTACGGCTTAGATAACGTAGGAAATGAGGGAGAGTTTCGGATATAATCGCGTGAATGGGAGAGATGGTCGATGTCATTGCGAGGAGCCACGCAATACACCCTTCAAACTGGGTATTAACCTATGACGACGAAGCAATCTAAAAACTTCAGGCTATTCAAACTTGAAAGATTTTAAATTGCTTCGTACTTCGCAACGACTTCGGAGAATATTATCGTTTTACAAAGTTCAACGAAGCAGAGTTCATACAATACCGCAGTCCCGTCGGCTGTGGCCCATCATCAAAGACATGACCGAGATGCGCGCCGCAATTTGAACAGACAACTTCGGTCCGCGACATTCCGAACGAGTTATCGGTGATCTCATTAACAGCACGTTTGTTGATCGGTTGATAAAAGCTTGGCCAGCCGGTACCTGATTCGAATTTGGTTTTTGAATCGAACAATGCCTGATTACAGACGATGCAGTAGTAGGTGCCGTTATCATGGTTGTTCCAATACTTGCCACTATAGGATGCTTCAGTGCCTTTTTCCTGAGTGACATTATATTGCTCAGCAGTAAGGCGCTTGCGAAGCTCGGCATCGGACGGCTTGCCTTTATAGCGTGTGGTGTCGTTAATAGCTGCAGCCGAGTTCTTTTGGGTGCAAGAATATGAGGCGCTTATAATTAAGAGCACCGATGCAAATACGGAAATTATGCGAAGAGCTTTCATAAATGTATTAAATTTGCCGTAGAAAATACAAGAAGAATTTACGATTAGTTTTTTACGTAATCCGATGACAACAGTTGCAGTCGTGCTTTCAGGATGTGGATACCTTGACGGAGCGGAAATTCGTGAATCCGTTGCTGTGCTATGGGCCCTTGCCAAGCGCAAGGTCGATGTCCGGATATTCGCACCCGATGCTCCCCAGCCCGTCGTGATGAATCATTTATCCGGCAAAGCCAATAGCGATACACGGAATATGCTTGTCGAAGCGGCGCGCATTGCCCGTGGTAAGATCCAGCCGCTCAGCGAGCTATCCGATC
>DASTAO010000389.1:0-3927 GCA_035712525.1 Kapaibacterium sp. (SeqCode) | reverse complement strand
TACAACATAAATTATCTAAATCCAAACATTATTTGGTTTTTAAAATATTAATTTTTTGTGATCTAAAAAGCCTCAAAAGGACTATGATTTGTGCTGTTGAAAGAGGACGGACAGGAGTGTCCGTCCTACTGAATTTCGAATTTTGATCTGTAAATTAGTGCCCCATAAATTTCACATTTATTTTCAAAAGCCTCTTGCATTTTTCGATTTTTTGTTGTATATTTATAGGTGAGTTAATGGGCACCAATTTAGAGAAAGGGGAAAGGTGAAAGGTGAAAACTATGAGGCTACAGTTGACAAAAAAAACTCTTCGCTAAGAGGTAGAATTTACGAGTGTGCACAATTATAGTGTTGAATTATTAAGGGGTTGCAGACCATATTTTTTTATGTTGTTGAGGTTGGGGACCTCTATTGAAGGATCGAAGAATGGAAGATTTTAAGGGTTGAAGGAGGCAATGGGATGGGTTTTCCACAATCGGTGGAATATCGGCAAAAATGTTGTAGTTTTGAAACCGCTTTCCCCGAACTCTGTGTATAGAAATGGGGTTATACGCCCGCATTGCGTAACTGTACCCGTAATCGGGGATGGAAAGTGGGAAAATAACCGCCCTCTGCGCTGTGTTTAGAGCCCGTAGCTCAGTGGTAGAGCATCTGACTTTTAATCAGAGGGTCGTCGGTTCGATACCGCCCGGGCTCACGATTTTTGTATTAATCAATTCACTAACTATCCGTTATGAAAAAACAGATCAGTATTGTATCGATGATGTTCGTATTCGCATTGTCGCTCGTCTTAACGAGCTGCGGTTCGAAGCGCGACGAAGCCCTTGTTGCGGAATTCAATTCCAAGAAGACTGAAGCTGAAAAAGCGATCGGTGATTACGGCAATCTTAAGAAGATGATGTCCGATGATCACAAAGATTGGTCTTCGAAACTCGATAACGCCGCTAAAGCTCCGAAGGCCGATACGATGAAGATCGCTGACTTCAAGAATCGTATCAAAGCAATGGACGATATGATGCCGGCAATGGATGCAATGGTTGATAGCCTCAAGGCCGCTACCAATGCAAAGACCGAAACCAACGACGAACTTAAGGCTGCTATTGCAAACGTCAATGCAAAGCTCGCTGATTTCAGCGCTGCAACTACGAAGGCCGCTGCCGATCACAAGAAGCTCGGTGATGATATCATCGCGTTCTTAGGTGGTTCACCGACCGCAGAATCGAAAGTTGAAGAACCGGCTGCAAAAGGTAAAGGTAAGAGCGCTCCAGTAGAAAAGCCAAATGCTGCTACCAAGGGTATGGATATGAAGAAGCATCCTGAAGCTCCGACCCAGACTCCGCCGAAGCCGACTCCGGCTAACCCACCGATGAAGAGAAAGTAATTTTTCTGCTCGTAATGAAAAAGGCAGGAGAACTCTCCTGCCTTTTTTCCCTCCAAAAGTCCTTACGCCTCTTTAGACCTCTACCCTCTCTATCTTTACTCCCAGCGCTTGAAGTTTCTGTTGGATCTTTTCATAGCCCCGTTCGACATGATGAATTCCGGTTACGGTACTTGTCCCTTCGGCAATAGCTGCAGCAATTAAATAGACGAAGCCTGCGCGAAGATCAGGAATGACGATATTAGCACCTTTAAGCTTTGTAGGCCCAAAGATAACAGCAGAATGAGGATAGGCCAATGTCGTAAATCGGCAATCGGCACCACCGAGACAGGAATTGTACAACTCGATCCTTGCTCCCATCTTCTGCAATTCCTTGACATAGCCAAAGCGATTCTCATAGACCGTCTCATGAACAACGGATAACCCATCAGCCTGAGTCATCATTAGTACCCATGGCTGCTGCCAATCCGTCATGAAGCCGGGATGAACATCGGTCTCGATGGCCAGTGGCTTCAGTGATCCGGTATAGAAAAACCTGATGCCATTTTCAAGTACTTCAAAATCTCCACCAGCGCGACGCATGGAATTAAGAAAAGTCAGCATCGTGGATTGTTCGGCATCTTCGATGAAGATATCTCCCTTCGAAGCAACGGCAGCACAAGCGAAGGATGCTGCCTCGATACGATCCGGCATGATCCGATGATATGCACCATGCAATCTCTTAACACCTTCAATGACAATGCGACGATTCGTCTCCATTGAAATAATGGCGCCCATCTTCTGGAGGAAGCGGATCAACTCGACGATCTCGGGTTCGACGGCGGCATTATCGATGATCGTCGTACCGGTAGCAAGGGTCGCGGCAATGACTATGTTCTCCGTTGCGCCAACGCTTGGAAAATCAAGCTTTATGTGTTGGCCATGCAGCGAATCGGCATGGCAGAAATAATAGGAGTCCTTATGCTCGATATGAGCACCCATCTTACGAAGCGCTTGGATATGAAAATCGACTGGACGAGCACCGATCTTATCACCACCCGGGATCGGAACACTTGCCTTGCCGCTACGATGCAGCAACGGACCGATCATCAGAATCGGAATGCGATTCAGGAGTGCAAAACGCTCCGGGACTTCGGAAGTAGAAAAGACTGGGGTCTTAACATGTACTGTTCCATTATGGTCAGCCTCGGTATCAACGATCGCACCAAGTGAGCGGATGATATCGGAGGTAATTTCAGTCTCACCTAGCGTTAGTGGTGCATTGCTGAAACTGCTTTCCGTATCGGCAAGCGTTGAAGCGACGAGTAGTTTTGAAATGAGGTTTTTGGTGCCACTAATGCGCACCGTTCCATGGAGCGGTTTCCCGCCTTCGATTCGAAAGGCATTCATTGGCTACGAAAATACCGCTAAAAAATAAAACGGTCATCATTTATTGCCTAACTACAAGAAAAACTCGGTGGTCTTTTAAATAGAATAAGACCACTATTAATATGCTGCATCATGGTTTCAGTGTCGATGTCGAAGAATGGTTTGATGGTATTGCTCAGGGAAATAATACCGGTTACGAGAGACGTCTCCAAGGCCAGCTTGAAATCTTACTGGATCTATTAGAAGAGTATCAAACGAAAGCTACATTTTTCTGGCTTGGCTCAAGAGCCTTAGAATATCCGAAACTCGTTCGACGGGTTGAAGCTCACGGCCATGAGATCGCCTGCCACGGGCTTCATCATAAGCCATTATATTCAATGAGCCCCGATGATTTTTTTGAAGAACTGCAAACAGCAACGAATATCCTTCAGGAAATAAGTGGTAAAAAGATAATGGGATTTCGGTCGCCCCATCTTTCGGTCACAAAGCGAACATTATGGGCCTTTGAAATTTTGTGCGAATTAGGGTATCAATACGATTCGAGCGTTCTACCCACTACGCATTGGCTGACCGGGGTACCCGGTCATTCGAGAGAAATTCAGCGAATAACAACTCCTTCGGGTAAGATTACTGAAGTACCACTGCCGGTTCGATCATTTGCCTCCTTTGCGATTCCACGGACCGGTGGTGTGTATTTCAGATTCTATCCATATTGGCTAACATGTAGCAACATTGCTTCTGCACAAGCACGAGAGAAATCAGTGGTGTTCCAAATTCGTCCCTGGGAGCTTGATGCGGAACTGCCTAAAATAAAAACTTCACTCGTAAAGCGATTTACACACTATCATTCGCTTGAACATACTACGGAAAAACTGCACCAACTACTAACGGATTTTTCGTTTACTACCATTGCTGCAATGATTTCAGAACATCATTGCGCAGCACGACAACGAGAAAACAACCTTCAATTTATTTCCTTCATACCACTTCACGGAGGCTTGCGATGAAATGTCTTGTAACCGGCGGTGCCGGAACTAACGGTTCTCGTTTATGCGAGGAATTATTACTGGCTGGAAATATTGTGATCGCCCTTGATGACCTAGGTACCGGGAAAATAGAAAATATGCTTCGCTTATATCAATTTTCCAGCTTCCGATTTATCCAGGGCAGCATCCGCGATA
>DASTAO010000388.1:0-2695 GCA_035712525.1 Kapaibacterium sp. (SeqCode) | reverse complement strand
CTATTTCTAATTTCTGCTATTGCGATTGCTGGTTTTTATGCGGCGGCGTTCGGATATGGAGAACATACGAATCTGGCTATTGCCGAGTACTGGCGATGGTGGATCGTTCATCTTTGGGTGGAGGGTTTTTTCGAAGTATTTGCTACAGTGGTGATCGCCTTTCTATTTGCCAAGTTAAGTCTGATCAGTCTCAAAACAGCAGGCAGAGCATCATTACTTTCATCGACCATCTTTTTGGCCGGAGGTATCATCGGCACCTTGCACCACCTCTATTTTAGCGGTACACCAACGTTTGTTCTTGCTCTTGGAGCAGTATTTAGTGCGTTCGAAGTCGTCCCGCTTAGTTTTGTGGCGTTCGAGGCCTGGGAGAATCTCAAACTCTCACAGGCGACCGAGTGGGTACAAAATTATAAATGGCCAATTTATTTCTTTGTGGCGGTAGCATTCTGGAATATGGTCGGGGCCGGATTATTCGGGTTCATGATCAATCCTCCGATTGCACTCTACTATATGCAGGGCCTTAATACGACCCCTGTACATGGCCATGCGGCACTATTTGGTGTCTATGGAATGCTTGGGATAGGGTTAATGCTCTTTTGCCTGCGAGCACTTAGTCCCGGAATGGTTTGGAAAGAGAAGCCAATTAAATTTTCTTTTTGGGCGATCAACATTGGGTTGTTCACGATGGTAGTATTTTCCTTATTACCGGTGGGACTGCGACAAACCTGGGCTTCTGTAGAGTACGGGTACTGGTACGCCCGAAGTGCTGAATTTATGCAAACTCCGATAATGAATATCCTTCGCTGGCTTCGAATTCCGGGGGATACCATTTTTGCCATAGGTTCGATTGTGCTGGCAATGTTTATTTTCACTCTTAAAATTAGACCTTCGAACGGCAGTAAATAAATATCTTTTCAAAAAGTATGTTAACAGATAGGCTCTTTTTTGTGTCTTGAAAAGAGAGTACGCCCGTGCCTTTTGTGTTGTGTTGGATGGGATTAGAGTTATATTTGTGTGTACAAACACGTATTGTCTCTCATGGGTCAGGCACTCGAGAAATGGATAAAGCAGACAGCACCAATGTCCCCGCGGGCTGCTGCCATGTTGAATTTGATCGTCGCTGCAAGTAGGGTAGAGCATGGGCTGGAAGTCCTAATGGAGCCCTATGGCATTACCCGTCGGCAATATAATGTAATGCGTATTCTTCGTGGTGCTCACCCTGAAGGCCATCCCAGAAGCGAAGTTGCAGCTCGAATGGCCGACCGCGCTCCGGATGTAACTCGCCTTATCGATCGACTGGTGCAGCTCGATTTTGTCGAACGCATCAAAGGCACAAAAGACAAACGGGAGTCGATCGCTAAGCTTACCTCAAAAGGCATGAGTGTTTTAAAAAAACTCGACCCGTTAGTCTCAAATTACATTGAGAATGAATTCGGTGGTCTATACACGCGAGAGGAATGTCTGCTGCTCTCGGAATTTTGTGAACGGACGTACCAGAGCGACGAATAATCCCCTTTAAAACCAAACGCTACTCATGCCCGTAAAATATAATGGGAACATGAGTTTAGCAACTTATAAGAAGAAGCGGAATTTCAAGAAAACTGCCGAACCAAAGCCAAAACAAAAGCGCTCAAAAAAAGCGCTGATCTTTGTCGTTCAGGAGCATTCGGCAACCAGGCTGCATTATGACTTCCGCCTTGAGATGGAAGGCGTACTCAAAAGTTGGGCTGTCCCCAAAGGGCCATCGATGAATCCTGATGATCGCCATTTAGCCGTTCATGTCGAAGATCATCCATACGATTATAAAGATTTTGAAGGTACAATACCGGAAGGAAATTATGGAGCCGGGAATGTTATCGTTTGGGATAATGGCACCTATCACTCCCGCGAAACCGACGATCCGAAAAAGAGTGAAAAGATCTTATTGGAGGGATTGAAGGAAGGGCATATCACTTTTATTCTTCATGGAAAAAAGTTAAAAGGAGAATTCGCACTCGTCGAAATGAAAGGCCGAGGCGAGAATGCCTGGTTATTATTGAAGAAAGGCGATGAGTATGCGACCACAAAAGATATTCTAAAAAAAGACCGGTCGGTGAAAACAAGAAAAATCTTACGAATGAGGAAGCCAGTTAATGCCAGCGAGAAACACACCACGAGAAAAACTACGACAGCTAAAACCAATGCTCGCAGTACTCGTCGAAAAGCCGTTCGATGATCCGGATTGGGTCTTCGAAACGAAGTACGATGGCTACAGAGCTCTTGCTGCGATCAGTGATAGAGGCAAAGTCGAACTTTATAGCAGAAATCTCATCTCGTTTAACGATAAGTATGCTCCCATTGTGAAGGAATTAAAAAAGATAAATAATCAGGTGCTTATCGATGGAGAAGTAGTCGTTGAAGATAAAAAAGGAGTTTCCAAATTTCAGTTATTGCAGAATTACATGCGAACCGGTGAAGGGACACTGCAATACTATGTCTTCGATCTATTACATCTTGATGGTATCTCTACGAGAGATCTAACGCTTCTCGAACGCAAGGAATTACTTGAAGCTCTGCTTACAAAATCAAAGCTTCGTAATGTAAAATGTTCAGTTCATATAGCAAAGGATGGGAAAAAACTATTTGCTGCTTCAAAAAAGAAACAATGGGAAGGTATCATTGCGAAGCATTCCTCAAGTATTTATCTTACCAATAA
>DASTAO010000387.1:0-3559 GCA_035712525.1 Kapaibacterium sp. (SeqCode) | reverse complement strand
GAGCAGGCAGTTCGGGCAATCAAAACTATTCTTACTTTTCGTATCACACACGCGGAGCATGAGTGGATACCGGATGTGGTGCAAACCGTTGCTTCGAATGGCACTGGTGTCGATGCCGTCTTAGCCGAGATAGATAGACATCACAATCATCTTACTGAAACAAATACCTTTTTGGAAAAACGCCGCTCACGAGAGCATGAGCGTATTGTGGAATTAGTAGAAGATATCCTGCGCGTTAATTTCTGGACGCCCGAACGCAAGCAGGCACTGGATGCAAAATTAAATGAAGTAATAGGCCACTCACTGTCGAGCTATGAAGTGGCTAAGGAATTAGTAAGCAGGTTCGGAAAATCCTAAGTTATTCGTATGGTTCTTCTTCGTCATTGAAGACCGGGGTATCAACCTTCTTTGTCTGATCGAGTACTTTTGGAACGAGGAAAAATCCATCACCTGATTTTGGTGCGTTCTTTAATGCTTCGGCCGTTGGGAGGGAAGCGTTCGATTCGTCGGCGCGAAACGTGTTCGTCGTTATGGCTTCGTTAATATTTTCAAGCGGCTCTACAGAACTTACATCGAGCTCATTGAGCTGATCAACGTAGCCGATGATATTATTAAGCTCACCGGTGAGCTGTTGGATCTCGTTTTCGGAAAATTCGAGACGGGCAAGCGAGGCTATTTTTTCAGTATCAGTACGGGTGATCATGGTTTAGATGAGATAGTAGAAGGTTGCTCTAATGGGCGATAGATCATGATGCCGGTCTGACGGTTATTCGTAGCCAGATAATCGGCCAACGGTACATCAGTAACGATCACTTTATGAGCGGCCGAACTAGCATGAAGAAAATGAATGCGGCCATCTTTCTCACGAACGGCGATACCCGTATGCGAGCAGTCGATGCCTGGAACACTCGTTGTAATGCCGATCAGATCACCGGTCTGAATACCCGATTCGATATCGGCAACATTCTCTTTGCGAATGTAATAATAGCCACCGCGAGCATTGATCCGAGCTTCCATTACTTTGATCGAATCGACCATCGCCGAATCCTCGCGAAGCTGCTTATATGACATTCGGTGTGCACTCATGAAGTCGATCTTCTTGGTTTCGAGCTCGGCATAATCGCCACCGATCTCACCGGTCATTTCTTTTAGAAGCTGGTTCTTTGTATTCTGGTAGAAGTAATCAGATGTGTAATGCAAGCGCGATTGGAAGCCCACTGGCATTCCATTCCTATAGCGGGTCTTGCGAAGCTCGATGCCGAGATCGACAAGTTTATTCTCAGTTGCGACTTTTGCCAAACGCGATAGTGCCCACGAGTTTTCGAAGAGCGTTACACAATCGAATCCCTGCAGATTACAAACGACATCGTTAACATCGGTACCAACCTCAAGGGATTTATCGATGTAGGGTTTGCCAAGAAATAGCTTGCCGATGGCGGCAGTTCGTTCACCGATCGGAAGGGCATCGAGATGCTGCTTTTTGATCGTTTGGAGTACGGTATGGAATGAGGAATCTGTTGCCGGTGAAGCGTCGATGTGCGGCTGAGCAAGGGCGACACCTGCAGCCATGAAGATGCCCAATATGGCGATATAATATCTCACTCTATGTTCTGTACCTGCTCTCTTACTTTTTCAAGTTCTTCTTTTGCGGCAACAACCAAATGAGCAACGGCAGCGTCGTTTGCTTTTGAACCCATTGTGTTGATCTCGCGATTCATTTCCTGCAATAAGAAATTCAGTTTTCTGCCAGCTGCTTCGTTCAGTTCAAGTGCTTCGAGGAAGAACTTGATATGGGAGCGAAAGCGAACGATCTCTTCTGTAATGTCAAGCCGTTCGGCAAGCAATGCAATCTCGAGTTCAAGACGCTCGGCATTTAGAACTGCCGGATCGTTGACGAGCTCGGCAATGCGCTCTTTCAAGCGCTCATACTCAGCCGCAGCTGCACCTTTTGCAAGGCCTTCGATCTTTGTAACGATGTCATCCATCGTTGCGATACGTTCGCGAAAATCTTTTTCAAGCTCATTGCCTTCCTGCTTGCGCATTCCATTGAGCGCTTCGATGGCTTGCTTGATCGCTTCCTGAACGAGCTCCCATTCTTTTGCAGAGCGATCGCCTGAAGAAGCATCGCTTGTAAAGACATCGCTGAAAGCCGTAATGTCGCGAACGGTGATCTCGGCAGTAATGCCGGCTGAAGTGCGAAGCTTATCGAGCAGTTCGAAGTAGCCTTTTGCTGCAGATTCATTCACCGAAAGCGGAATGCTGGCGGCAGCATCGGAGCCGGAAAGCGATACATTCAGATTTACTTTTCCTCTGCCGAGGCCTTTACGCAAGATCTCGCGGACTTCGAACTCCCGCTCATTAAGACTACGCGGAAGCCGCATCGACGTTTCGAGAAAGCGTGAATTGACGCTGCGAATTTCGGCAGTTGCCGTGATCCCCATGCCGTTTTCGGCACTCGAAACTTCGCCGCGGCCGAAGCCTGTCATTGAAATTAGCATTAGAAATAGGAAAGTGAGCTCCTGAATTAATAATCGTTAATTCGGCCTCAAATTAATATACACATCCTCAGAGTCCGGTACTTGCCGAACCTCGGCAAGCCGGAAGCGTCCGGCTTCAGTGAGAGATCGTAAGTGAAGATCACCAAAAGCCGATTTAGCATCATCTCCTAACACCATCGGAGCCAGAAAAAGCACTACTTCATCAGCAAGGCTACTCTGTAAAATGGTTGTCGCTAAGGTCGGTCCAGGCTCGACAAGAATGCTTGTAATATGTCGTTTGCCGAGTTCGGCAAAGACGGTTGACAGATCGAGTTGTTCGGTTTTCGAAGCGATGGGAATAAAGGTTATTCCTCGGTCACTTAGCAGTGAAGCTTTCGTGCGCTTCTCTGTGAGTATCTTTTCGTTAACGACGACGATCGTTGAAGCTGCGTATTGATCGGAATAGACTTTCGCCTGTTCATCGACTCGAAGGGATGCATCAAGGATAATTCGCTTTGGCGAACGGCCTTCGACAAGACGAACGGTTAATTCGGGATCATCGGCGATAACGGTTGCGCTGGCGACAAGCACTGCATCATATTCTGTCCGCATCTGGTGAACAATACGGCGCGATGCCTCGCTTGAAATATATTTTGTTGCCGATGTTTTTAGCGAGATCTTCCCATCGAGGCTCATGGCCTGCTTTACAGTTATATAGGGAAGTCCGGTTGTGGAATACTTCAGGAAAAATTTATTTTGCTCTCGCGCTTCTTGTTCAAGAACTCCGACTTCTACTTCGATGCCCGCCCTGCGAAGTTTCTCTATTCCTTTGCCATTGACTTCTGGATATGGGTCGCCGATCGCGATAACACATCGGCTGATCTTTTCTGCAATAAGCTTATCGGCACAAGGGCCCGTCTTACCTTGATGGGCACAAGGCTCGAGTGTTACATAAGCTGTTGCGCCTTCGGGAGAATGGCCGTTCTTTTTGCAGCTGGCAATGGCATTCACTTCGGCATGAGCCTCACCATATTTTTGATGCCAGCCTTCGCCGATGATCTCATTGTTTTTTACCATAATGC
>DASTAO010000386.1:0-9522 GCA_035712525.1 Kapaibacterium sp. (SeqCode) | reverse complement strand
GATAACCGAGACAACTCGGAAGATTCGCGCACCTGGGGATTTTGTCCTGCCGAAAATGTCATTGGTAATCCCATGTTTATTTATTGGTCGTGCTACAACCCTCCGAGCCGAAGTGCTTTCAATAACAATCCGATGCCCGAAGGCTACGATCCTGAGGAAGTACAGAACTTCCATATCAGATGGAGCCGGATGTTCAGAGGTGCGAATTGAGTTCTGAGAGCATCTCATTATATTTCCACATTCCGTTCTGCGAGCGAAAGTGTATCTATTGTGATTTTTATTCGATCGAAGATCAAAGCGCGCAATCACGATTCATCGATGCACTTTGTAAAGAGATCGACCTAAAAATCAAGACATATCCTTCGCTCGACGGCAAAACAGTTGACACGATCTTCTTCGGTGGCGGCACGCCTTCACTGCTTACTCCTTCGGAGTTCGAACAGATCGTCAAAACGATTCATCGGCATTTTACTCTATCGGATAATATCGAATTTACTCTCGAGTGTAACCCCGGTACGGTTACACTCGAGAAGCTTTCTGCTTATAAAGCTCTCGGTGCAAATCGCTTAAGCTTTGGCGTACAATCCTTTCATCAGGACGAACTCGATTGGCTAAGCCGCATTCATTCAGCACAGGATGCCCGAGATGCCGTTGCAATTGCCAGAGCAGCGGGCTTCGACAATGTAAATATCGACCTAATGTTTGCTTTGCCCGGTCAAACAAAAGAGAAACTCGCCTATTCATTACAAGAAGCCATTGCCCTTGGCACAGAACATATCAGTGCCTATAATCTAACGGTCGAAGAAGGAACTCCTCTGAATCGAATGGTAAAGCTTCATCAAGTAAATGAAATGCCAGTCGATGATGCTTCAGAGATGTATGAGTTGGTTCAGGAAACAATGACATCGGTAGGATATCATCAATACGAAATATCAAACTATTCAAAAAGCGAGTCGTTACGCTGTAAGCATAACCTGGTGTACTGGGACGGGTATAAAAAATACATTTCATTCGGACCTTCTGCTCATGAATTCTTTGGCAGTGAACGGTCCTGGAATCTCTCCTCGCTCGATCAGTATTTGAAAAGGATAGAATCCCAAGAGTTGCCAAGAAATAATTCGGAACATCCAGCCCCAGATGAACGCCGTACTGAAGTCCTCTTTTGCGGTTTGCGCTCAATCGGTGTCGATATAAAGCATTTTAAAGCTAGCTTCAACGAAGACCTTATCAAGCATCCTGAAATAGAATCGTTGCTGGCGGAAGGATTAGTGACGATCACTACCGATAGAATTGCCCTTACTACAAAAGGATACCGATATTGCGATGCGATAGTGGTAAGATTAATGGAGCCTCTTGCAGTAGCGTGAGAGTTTAATTTCCTCTCATTCGATCTAAAAAATCGTTCATCAATGTCGCTTCTTGTTTCGATAGTGTCATCAGCGGAGCTTCCCAATCTTTTGTATGCTCATCGATCTTCTTTAAAAGCTCCTGCCCCTTTTCAGTAATAATAATATCAACTTGGCGCCTATCTTCCGGACAAGTTTTACGATCGACAAGACCTTTTGTCAGTAATTTATCGACGAGCCGCGAAGCATTCGACATCTTGTCGAGCATTCGCTCGGTAATGAGATTGATCGTTGCCGGATTAGGATATTGGCCGCGCAGAATCCTGAGGACATTGAATTGCTGGCTGGTAAGCTTGAACTCCTTAAGCTTTTGGGTTATCTGCCTGTCGAACCAATTCGCTGTAAATGCCAAATTAACACCAAGCTTGTGGTATTCGCTTTGAAACTTTGGCTGCTTGATCTCGTCCTCTATCTTCATTACTGATGCTTTTGGTGCTGGTGGCTTTTACGTCGCAACAAAATATGTTGTTACATTGATTTCAACCTCCGATAAAAGTGTGAAATCCGGACTATAAGCCCCAATTCTTTCCGAACCCGTAGTGAAAAAATAGGGTTTGGTTATGTCTTTGTTAAAACCACATAACGGATGCAATTCAAACGAATTCATTATCTTTTTGCCGGTCTAAGCTTTCTGGTACCCCTTATCACGTACCTATATACGATGCAGCCATCGATCCCGTTCTGGGATTGTGGTGAGTTTGCTTCAGCGGCATTTGCACTGCAGGTCCCCCATCCGCCGGGTTCGCCATTATGGACGATCATCGGCAGAATAGCAATGATGCTGCCAACCTTCTCGGATATGGTAGCCCGCTACAACTTCTTCTCGGTACTTAGCTCGGCTGCAACAGTCTGGATCTTATATCTCACCGTCGTTCGCCTGATCAAACTCTGGCGCGGCGAACCGAAGACGATGGCTGATTCGCTTACGAGCTTCGGTGGTGCACTCATCGCGGCACTTTGTTATACGTTCACCGATAGCTTTTGGTTTAATGCTCTCGAATGCGAAGTATACGCCTTCGGGTCGCTCTTCATTGCCCTCATCCCCTATATCATGCTCGTATGGTACGATCATGAGGGTGAAGAGCATAGCGAAAAGTATTTGCTGCTTGCAGCGTACGTAACGGGTCTTTCGCTCGGCGTACACCAGCTTGCACTGTTGAATATCTTCCCATGCTTCATGCTGATCTATTACAAGCGCCGCAAAGTGGCGACGGCTGGTACCTGGATCGGAATGGTATTCGCCAGCGTCATTGCATTCTTCATTGCCTATAAGCTTGTATTGTCCTGGCTTGTCGAATGGCTCGGCAACGGCGGTCTATCAGCAGCGTTTGTTTATTTGCTCTTTGCCAGTACACTCTATGGCATCTACTGGAGCCAAAAAGAACGCAAGTCGCTCGTTAATTTGAGTCTTTGGTCGGCATTGCTTATCTTCATGGGCTTCTCGACCTATTACATGATCATGGTTCGTGCCGCCCAGGAGCCGCCTATGAACCAGTGGCATGCTAACGACTTTAAGACGATCACCAAGTTCATTAATCGCGATCAGTACGGATACCGCCCACCGTGGCCGCGTCAGGTTGGCGACCAACAGCGCGATCCAAAGGACGATCCGACGTTCACGAATTATAGCGGCAACTGGGATTTCCTCTGGCGCTATCAGGTCGATCATATGTTCAACCGCTACTTTGCCTGGAATTTCATCGGACGAGTTTCCCAAGATGACGGAGCCGGTGCCGACTGGACGAAGACGTTTGGCTTGCCATTCTTCTTAGGCCTCTTCGGTATGTATTGGCACTTCAAGCGAGATCCGAAGCGAGGCTTAACAATTCTTGCGGCATTCATATTCTTTGGCTGGGCAACAGCACTCTATCAGAACCAGCAGGACCCACAGCCGCGTGAACGTGATTACTTCTATGTCGGAGCGTTCTACTTCTTTGCCATGTGGGTTGGCATCGGTGCTACCGGCATCATGGAATGGCTCAGAGCCCGTAAGCAAGCTTCGGCCGTTGCCGAAGGAGAAAAGCGCGAGCTCCCGGTACCGATGGGCGAAGGAAACGTCGGTCTCTTAGGTGGAGTACTCGCAGCGATCGTTGTTCTTGTCCCACTTAATCAGTGTGCCGGCCTTGCCGGTATGGCAATGGGTAAATCCTTTGCCGAGACCTCGAAGTGGCATGAGTATTCGCGAGCGCATAATAACATTCCGTTCGAAGCGGCCTATAACTCGCTGCAAAGTTGCGAACCGAATGCGATCTTATTCACAGCCGGCGATAACGATACCTTCCCTCTTTGGGCTATTCAGGATTGTTATGGCATTCGAAGAGATATTCGAATCGTCAACCTATCGCTCGGTAATATGAGCTGGTATATCAAGCAGCTTAAGAAAGACGTTTGGGATGGCGCAGGAAAGAAGATAGATCTTCCTGGATTTAGCGATCAAACACTGAATAATCCGGACGATGCCGAAAGTGGTGTTCATGGATACATCGATAAGCCGAAGCGCGTATCGGTGCCGATCACTGCTGAAGCAATGCGTCGCTTTACCGGCGATCCGAATGCCGGCCCATCGGAAATGAGCTGGACCTATCGCGGCGAAATGCAGCGTCAGGACGGCATGGTCTACATGGTCGCCGATCAGCTTGTGAAGTCGATCATCGAAGGTAACATTAGCTCTCGCCCCATCTATTTTGCATCGGCAGTACCGCCGGATTATCAAATCGGTGTTACCCCATACCTCGTCTGGGAAGGCATGGCGCAACATATCGTGCCGGTACCGCAGACCTCGCGTGCTACACAGGGTATCAATGAAAAAGCAACCGCACAATCGTGCTTAATGCCGGTAAAGACGCCATTCAAAGAGTACCACCTCGGATACCTCGTCAATACCTTCACCGATCCTGCTGCTCGCTGGAGCAATAGCGATCGTACAAACTTTGCTGAGTTCGTATCGTTGCAGCGTTCGTACTTACTCTTAGCACAGTATTACATTACAACCTCACGTCAAGCCGATGCCAAGAAGACTCTCGATAAGTTAGTCGAAGTGGCACCGCCGGAGCGCGTGATGTATACTCCGAGCCTTTCAAATGAAATTGCTAAGCTCTACGTCGCAGTCGGCGATGCTGGTAAAGCAGAGCGCTTCTCGAAAGTAGCGCTTTCGAAGCTTCAGAAAGAGTATGAGCAGTCATTAGCAACGAACGATCCGGAGACGCAGCTCGGGTATGGCGAAGCGTTAATGGGAGCCGGCAAATATGATGAGGCGCTTCCGGTCTTGCAAAAACTTCGCGGAGGCCTTGCCGAGAATAATCCGTATCGCGGCAATGTCGAATTGCGCTGGCAGCAGCTCAACGCTGTTCTGACCGAGCGCAAAGGTGATAAGAAGAAAGCTGTTCAGATGTACGACCAGATCTTCGCCATCTATGGCAGAAGCCTGCCGGGTAGTCCGTATGAAGATGAATTCAATCGGATCAAGATGCATGTCGATTCCTTGAAGCAACAGTTAGGAATGACACCGCCGCCACAGGCTCCGGTCGATACGTCAAAAAAGAAATAACCATTACACATAAGGGCGACCTTCGGTCGCCCTTATCGTTTTAGATCAGCGCGTGTATTTATCCCTCATTGTTCCCTGTTATCGTGAAGCCGAGCGAATCGGTCCCTCGCTTCATAAGATGTATGATTATCTCAGCAAAGCTTCCTACCAAAGTGAAGTTATTGTTGTCGATGACGGCTCCCCTGATGCAACCCTTACTGTCATTACCGATACCATCGCTTCGTTTCCAAATTCAGACAGGGTAACCTTCCGTCCGCTTGGACTTAAACAGAATCTGGGCAAAGGAGGCGCTGTAAAATCCGGGATGCTCGCGGCACAAGGAGATGTCCGAATTTTCACCGACGCCGATCTTTCTACCCCGATCTACGAAGTTGAAAAGGCCATTAGGGTATTAACCAAAGAAGGTTGCGACATAGTCATAGGCAGCCGCGCAATCGAGGGCCGAGCTCTTGTAAAAAAACATCAGCCATGGTATCGCGAAGCGATGGGAAGATTCTTTAACTTCCTCGTTCAACTACTTGTAATAAAAGGAATTAAAGACACTCAGTGTGGCTTCAAGGGCTTTACGAGTAAAGCGGCAACACAGATTTTCGACGCTCAAAAAGTGATGGGTTTTTCCTTCGATGTCGAGATATTATACCTCGCTAAGCGAATGGGCTTTAAGGTGAAGGAGATCGCTGTCGAATGGTATAACGATGAGCGCACAACCGTCGGAGCCCTTGGCGATTCTTCACGAATGTTCTTCGAACTTTTGAGAATTAGAAGATTACATAAATAGTTGTTAGGATGGGGCGACCGTTGTGTCGCCCTTCTTATTGGTGATCTCTTCGTAATTTAGCATATTAAACTTTAATCAGAGACTATGGCAAAATCAGTTGCCGCTTCTGCAAAAGCAAAACCTGCTTCCGCCTTACCAAAACTGGCAGTACCGATCGTCCTCGGTATTCTGGCAGTCTTGGTCATCATTTTCTATTATCCCCTGCTATTCGGTGGAAAATTTTTGTGGGAAGATTTTGTCGAGCAGGAATTCCCTTTCCGGACCCTTGCCGCCACAAGTTTAGCACAAGGCCATATCCCGGGCTGGAATCCATACGTCTTCTGCGGCATGCCGTTCACGGCTGATATCCAGATCGCTTTCTGGTATCCGATGAATATGTTGCAATCGCTCTTTGTTTCTAACGGAGCACTCTCACCGACTGTCATGCAGTGGTTCATCGTCCTGCACTATCTAGTTGCCGCCGCCGGTATGTACTTTTGTGTTCGTGAGCTATTTAAGACCGATGAGTGGTCTGCCCTTCTCGCTGCTTGCGCGTATGCTTTCGGAGGATATCTAACAGCCCAGCCGATGCATCAGATGATCGTCTATCAGTTAGCGATCTTCCCCTGGGTGGTGATGCTCTTTATTAAAGGCTCTGATTCCTGGAAGCATTCGATCGCTGCAGGTCTTGCTCTTGGGGTGATGTACCTTGCCGGTCATCCGCAGACCTCTTTGTATCTCACATTCTTCTTAGGCTTGCTCGGAGTTTATGAGATCGTTTATCGCTTGCGTCACAAAGAAGGCTTTTCAGGTGCGATGGTTGCCCGATTACTTGTTCCGGCGATCATTGCATTTGGGATATTTACAATCCAGTTATTACCAGCTCAGGAATTAGCCGGGTTATCCAAACGCGATGTCATGACCTTCGAGAAATCTGTTGAAGGCTCGCTTACCTTCGGGCATCTATACACGCTTGTATTACCCAGGTTATTCGGCGTAAGCGATGCAATGCAGCAGGCGAAAGTCCCGTATTGGAATGGACCATATTTTCTATCGTGGGAAACGATGTGTTACATCGGCATCATCCCGTTAGTCTTTGCCATCGCAGCCGCATTCGGTAACTGGAAAAGGAAATACGTTTCGTTCTTCGCAGCAATGTCGCTTGTTGCAGTGCTATTCTCGCTTGGCGATCATTTCTTTATCTATAAGATATTCTTCTCACTTCCGCTATTCGATAAGCTCCGTACTCCGGCTCGAATGATGATGGTCTTTACCTTCTCCATGACAGCCTTGAGCGGAGCGGGATTAGCTTCGCTATTACGAGGCGAGATCTCGGCGAATATGAAAAAAGGAATGTACATAGCATTAGGGCTTGTAACATTCGTCTGGCTTGCAGCACTCGTCGGTATCTTCTCGCCGCAAAGCTTCGGTGCAAAGTCACCGGAGAGTGCGATAGCATCTATTTCCTGGGCTGCCGGACTTGCAGCTTTCCCAGTGATCGCAGCTATTCTTATTGGTATTCTTGCGGTAAATAGAAAACTTACCGGTGTTATCCTTGCCGGGGCTGCCATTGCTGTTACCGTTATCGAGTTGTATACTTATGGTGCGGGGCTTAATTCGACGGTCGATGATCCGAGAGCTGCCTATGCCGATCAGCCGCAAGTCATCGATCTCGTAAAGAACGACCAGGCAAAGGAAATTTCCCGTGCTCGCATTCGCTCGGATAGAACGATGCTCATGAAGCGCAATCAGGGAGCCTATGACCGTATTCAGTTGCTCGAAGGTTATAATCCTCTCGTGCTTGCCCGTAATGCACCGCAGTGTGTCACGCCCGATATTACTGCCGATCTCTTGAACATTAAGTGGAGCATTCTATCGGTAAGCCAGAAAGTCGACTTCGGCCAGCGACCGCAATATCTGCCCCGCACAAAGATGTACTATAAGACGGTAGTAAAGCCCGATGCCGAAGCGATGAATTTCCTGAAGACCGATGCTTCATTCGATTACTGGAATACCATCCTACTTGAAGAACAGCCTTCGATAGCGATTGCCAATGCTGATGTTGCACCGAAGGATAGTATCACCAGATACGAAACCGATGAGATAGAAGCTCATGTGAAAACATCGGAAAATGGCATGGCATTCTTCTCCGAGATCTATTATCCGGCATGGCATGCCTATATCGATGGTAAAGAAACAAAGCTCTATCGTGCCTTTACCGATCTCAGGGCCGTTGAAGTACCGAAGGGAGAGCATACGATCGTATTGAAATATGAATCCGATGCCTTCAAGACGGGCTCAATGATCACCCTCATTACGCTTGCCGGTTCGATCGTAGGGTTGGTACTCGTCTCGCGCAAAAAGAAAGAAAGTGTCCCAGCATAACGAGAAAATTCTCATTATTGCATTACCCGGCATTGGAGATGCGTTGCTCTCAACTCCAATGTTGCGGCTGCTGCGTGAAGCAAAACCAAACGCTGAGATCCATGTTTTGGTAATGTTCAAGGCAACGCAAGAACTGTTTTCGACGAATCCTACTGTAAATAAAGTCCATTTCTTTGATTTCATTCACAGCAATAAGATCGAAGGCATTTTATTTCTTCTTCATTTACGGAAACTGGGATTTGATGCTTCAATAAACATTTATCCGCAAAATCGTCGCGAGTATAATATTTTTGCGCTCATTATCGGGGCCAAACGCAGACTAGGTGTTCGCTATAAACGCCGCGATTGGCAAAACCTCAATTGGCTCAACACCGACACGGTCACCGAGGATGATTCGTTACATTGTGTCGAGGAGAATGTTCACCAACTTTCGCTGCTTGGTATCGATGCCCCATTGAATGAAGCTCTTCTTCCGCGCTTAGAGCTGACCCTGGCAGAAGACCATAAAGCATTCGCTGCTACTTGGCTCGCTCAGCATCATCTGACTAATGCAAAACCATTGATCGGCTTCCATGCCGGTACTGCACTTTTTAAAAATCATATTAAGCGCCGTTGGGCTCCGGAAAAATTTGCACAATTAGCTAAGCGTTTGAAAACTGAGTTAGGAGCCACAGTACTGCTATTCGGTGGCCCCGATGATAAGTTTGCAAATGAGATCATTACTCGCTTAGCCGGGGATTCCGTTATCGAAGTCAAGACAAAAACCATAATGGATTCGATCGCCGTGATGGAAAAGCTGGATCTGTTCGTTTCGAATGATTCTGCGTTGATGCATATTGCCGGTGGCTTACGCTTGCCAACCGTTGCGATCTTCGGGCCTACCAATGAAACGTATGTTCATCCGTGGCAGACCCGCCATGAGATCGTTGAGACCGGCATCGATTGCCGCCCCTGCTTTGTCTATTCTCCTAAGCCGCTCGTCTGTTATCGCCCGGATCCCTCCGAGCATTTTATTTGCATCAGGAATATTGAGGTCGAGTCTGTCCTTTCGGCCGCAAAGCGGTTATTGAAATAATTACGGTATTACGACCGAAAGAGTATTCGACATTGGCAATGGATTCGGTGATATCCATTTATCACTAAGTACATCGTAATACCTGTTGTAGTAGGCATTGAACATTGACCCGTATGCCTTCAGATAAATTATAGTACCATGCTGCATCCAGCTAAACTCGGACGCACAGACAGCAAAATTATCGTAGGCGAAGATAATATCCGAACCATTTTTTGTAAACGTTGCGCCCGGGCTATTAATGGCATAATGAAGGTAAGAAGTGCCTAAATATGTTGAATCTAAATTCTCGGATAACCCAAAGCGAATAACTACTCCGACAACTATTGTATCGGCAAGCGGTAAGCCGCTAATA